>DAINRN010000247.1:4924-5874 GCA_036741815.1 Acidobacteriota bacterium | reverse complement strand
TTCGCCTACGGCGCGTCGAGCGTGCCGCGGTGGAACACGATCTCGGTCTCCGGCTACCACATCCGCGAGGCGGGGGCCACGGCGCCGCAGGAGCTGGCCTTCACCTTCGCCAACGCCCTGGCCTATGCCCGCGCCGCGCGCGACGCGGGCCTGGATCTCAAGCACTTCGGCGAGCGGATCTCCTTCTTCTTCGCCTGCCACTCCGACTTCATCGAGGAGGTGGCGAAGTTCCGGGCGGCGCGCCGGCTCTGGGCGCGGCTGGTCAAGGAGCGGCTGGGCGTGGACAACCCGCGCGCCCAGACCCTCCGCTTCCACGTGCAGACCGGAGGCGTGACCCTGACCGCGCAGCAGCCCGACAACAACGTGGTGCGGGTGGCGCTGCAGGCCCTGGCCGCGGTCCTGGGCGGGTGCCAGAGCCTTCACACCAACAGCAAGGACGAGGCGCTGGCCCTGCCCACGGAGGACTCGGCCCGCCTGGCCCTGCGCACGCAGCAGGTCATCGCCTGGGAGTCCGGGGTCGCGGACACCGTGGACCCGCTGGGCGGTTCCTACGCCGTGGAGGCCGCGACCGACGCGGTGGAGCGCGAGGCCCTGCGGCTGCTGGACGAGATCGAGGACGGGGGCGGCGCCCTGCGGGCCATCGAGAGAGGCGACGTGCAGCGGCAGATCCAGGAATCGGCGTACCGGCACCAGACCGCGGTGGAATCGGGCGCGCGCGTGATCGTCGGCGTGAACCGGTTCGCAGAGGAGGCGGAGCCGGCCCCGGGCGAGATCCTGCGCATCGACCCGGAGCTGGAGCGGGCGCAGGTCGAGCGCGTGCGGGCGGTGCGCTCCCGGAGGCCGCCTTTGCCGTGGAAGCAGGCGCTGGACGCCCTCGAGCAGCGCGCGCGGGACGGGAGCAACCTGGTGCCCGCCATGATCGAGGCCGTCCTGGCCTGGGCCAGCCTCGC
>DAINRN010000247.1:0-4914 GCA_036741815.1 Acidobacteriota bacterium | reverse complement strand
CGACCGCCGGGACCCCGTCGCCTGGAGAGCCGCCCTCGAGGCCCTCGAGGATCGCGCGCGCTCCGGCGCGAACCTGGTCCCCGCCATGCTGGACGCCGTGCTGGCGTGGGCCACGGTGGGGGAGATCGCGGGGCGCCTGCGCCAGGTCTTCGGAGAGCACCGCGAGACGCTGGTCTTGTGAGCGGCTCCTGGCGGGCGGGAACGATGGGGTACTGGGATCGCATCCAGAAGTACGCGCGCGGCGGTCCGGAGGCGATCGACGGATGGCCCGAGCCGCTGCCGATCGCGGAGTTCAACGGGGTCATCGCTCGAACGTTGGGTGCCGCCCTGGCGGATCACGGCTTCGAGGCGGTGGCACCTCGCCGCTGGGTTCGCAGTACCCGGGCTCCCATCAGGGACCTTCTCGAGCTCCAGGCCCTGAAGGGGATGAGCTATTGCCCCATGTGGGGAATATCCCTGGACTTCGTGCCCCACGTGACCCAGCGCGGTGACATCAAGTGGCATCGAAGTGCCAAGTCGGCGCGCTTCGACCTGGTCTATCGGCCCATCGACTTCGCGCCCACGCCGGCTGCGAGCCGTGACTGGAGCGCCAGTCCGTTCGCCACGCGTGCGGAGGTGGACGAGGATCTCGCGCGGGTCACGGGACTCGTCCTGGCCCAGGCGCTGCCCTTCTGGGACGGCATCTCTGGCGGCGGCGACCTGCCCAGGGTCTACCGCGACCATCGCCGTCGCACCGGGGTCGGTCTCCCTTTCGAGAGCTTCCCGCAGCAGTGTCTGGCGGAGGCTTTCGTCTATGCGAGGTGTGGCGACGCTGCGGCGCAGTCCGCCCTCGACGACTACGTCCGGGCCTTCGAAACGCGGCCGGAGACGAGGAAGGGCCTCGAAGAACTGCTTGGAACGGTCATCTGATACGTTCCAGCACGGATTCGAAAACCGTAAGCGCGGAGCGCGAGTGATGCATCGCGCGCCGGCCGAGGCGGCGCGCTGAAGGCCATCTTCCGCCTGCGCCCGGAAGAGGCCATCGCCCTCCTCTTCCTGCTGCCGACCACCTACCTGACCGTGGTGGCCAACGTCTACGCGCGCAAGGTGGGCGCGCTCGGGGACCGTCACCCCGGCGGTCTGCCGCGCCTGGCCGCGGCGCTGTTCTTCCTCGCCTTTCTCTGGGCCGCGTGGCGGCTGTGGCCCCGGGCCGCCTGGGTCAACGGGCTGCGCGAGGTGCTGCCCTTCCTGACCTGCATCCTGATCTACACGAACCTCCACGACACCATCGGCTTCGTGAACCCGCGCGACGTCCATCACACCCTGGCCGCGCTGGACGCGGCGTTGTTCGGGGTCCAGCCGTGCGTGTGGGCCGAGCAATTCATCACCCCCGCCCGCACGGAGGTGATGCAGCTCTTCTACATGAGCTTCTTGTGGATCGCGCCCTCGACGTCGCTCGTCCTGCTGGCCCGCCGCCGCTGGCCGGAGTTCCGCGCCGCGACCATGGCCGTCCTGGTCTGCTTCTACCTGGGCTACTTCCTCTACGTGGTCTTCCCGGCCGCCCCGCCCCGCCTCGTGTTCGTCTACGACTTCACACGGAGCCTCGAGGGCTACCCGCGGATCTTCTCGAACCTGTCCGCGCGCGCCTTCGCGCTCCTGCCCGTGGACAGCCGCGCCGCCTTCCCGTCACTCCACGCGGCGGTCTCGCTCCTGGCCCTGCTCTACGCCTGGCGCTACGCGCGGGCCTTGTTCTGGGTGCTCCTGCCCTTCGTCCTCGGGCTGTGGGTGTCGACGGTCTACCTGCGCCACCACTACGTGGTGGACCTCGTGGCGGGATGGGCTCTCGCCCCGGTGGCGGTCGCGCTCGCCCCGCGCCTCGACGCGTGGTGGACGCGCCGGCAGCTCGAGCGGGGCTACGCGCCGGCGCGAGGCGCGGAGGCGGAGCGGCGGCCCGCCTAGAGGAGTATGGTAGTATGGCAACGGTATGGTAACGGTATGGTAAAGAAGACCTTCGTCCTCGACGAGCCGACCGCGGGCCACCTCCGGCGGGCGGCCGCCCGCCTGGCCAAGCCGCAGAGCGAGATCGTGCGGCTGGCGATCCGGGACTACGCGGACCGGATCGGCCGCCTCAGCGAGCAGGAGCGCCTGCGCCTCTTGAGGGTCTTCGACGAGCTGGTGCCGCTGATCCCTCGGCGCCCGGCGGGGGCAGTCGACCGGGAGCTCGTGGCCATCCGCCGGGCCCGCCGGCAAGGCGGCCGGCGCCACCGGCTCGCTTGATCCACCTCGACACGTCCGTGCTCGTCGACGCGCTGACGGGCCCGCGTCGATCCGGGGGCCGCTTGCGGAACGCACTGGAGCAGGGTGAGCGCGTCCTGGTGAGCGCGCTCGTCCTCTACGAGTGGCTTCGCGGCCCCCGACGGGAGGAAGAGGTGGCCGCCCAGGAGGCGTTGTTCCCCGCCGCGTCGGCGGTCGAGTTCGGTCCGGAGGAGGCCGTCGTCGCCGCTCGCCTCTACCAGGCCGTCGAACGTCCTCGGGGCCGGGAGCTGGACCTGGCGATCGCCGCGTGTGCCTTGACGCACGAGGCGACGTTCTGGACCCTCAATCCGCGGGATTTCCGCCACATCCCCCGGCTGCGCCTCCTCTAGCTGCCCGCCTCGATGGGCAGCGACCAGCTCTGGTCACCCCAGGACAGGGCCACCAACGCTCCCTGGCCGAGGGGCGCCAGGCGGATCGTGAACAGGTCCACGGGCTCCGAGACGGCGCTCTGCGTCATGGCGGCGCGCACGACCTCGGTCCCCGCGATGCTCTTCTGGTAGTTCTCGATGTGCGGCCAGGGGGCGTCGCGCAACTCCGGGGCCGCGGCGGGGAAGATCGAGGCCAGGGGCACCCCCTTGTCGGTGTTCAGGACGAGCGACCACGGGCCGCTGGCGGGAATGTGGACGTACATGCTGTAGGTCCCCGCCGAGAGGCGCTTGCCGCCGATGCGGAGCGCCGTTTCCGTGGTGAAGGTGGTGACCTGGTTCTCGCCCGCGCGCCACATGCGGTCCTCGGGCAGCTGGGCCAGGAGCGCGTCGATGGTCCGGCCCTTCAGCGAGGGGCGGCCGTAGTCGACGGTCACGCTCTTGCCCCCGATCGTGGCCGAGGCCTTGCCCCGCGGGGTGCTCGGCGGCGGCTGCTCGGCCTTCGCGGCCCCGGCCGGCTTGATGTCGACGACGTAGGCCTTGTCGCCCCAGCTCAGCGTCATGGCGGCCCCGGGACCGGCGGGGGCCAGGGCGATCGTGTACATCTCGACGGGGGACGGCAGCCGCAGCGCCTTCATGGCCACGCGCGCCGCCTCCTGGTCCGCGACGGTGGCGTAGTCGCCGAGGCGCGGCCAGCGCGCCGCCCCGCCGCCGACCGGCTCGCCGGCGTCGCGGTTCAAGACCAGGGACCACGCGCCCTCAACCGGCGCGTAGACGTACATCGTGTAGGTCCCCGCGGGGACGCTCCGGTCGCCCACCATGACCGGCGCGTCGGTGGTGAAGGTGGTGGCGGCGTCCACGCCGGCCCGCCACACGCGGTCCGCGGGCAGCTGCGCGATCAGCTCGGAGAGGGGCCGGCCCCGCAGCGACGGCCGGCCGTACTCGACCGCGACCTTCTTGCCGCCCACGGTGGCAGTGACGGTCTCGCGGGGCGCGGGCGGCGGGTCCTGGGCGAAGGCGGGTACGGCGAGCAGCAGCGCCGCCGCGACGTGCTCCAATCGTGCGCGCATGGATCAGTTCTCCTTCGAGAGGGCCTCCTTTAGGAGGCCGTTGACAACCTGGGGGTTGGCCTTGCCGCCCATCCTCTTCATGACCTGGCCCACGAACCAGCCGAGCGTGCCCGTCTTGCCCTTGCGGTACGTCTCCACCTGCTCGGGGAACTGGGCCATGACCTCGGCGATGGCGGCCCGGATGGCCGACTCGTCGGACACCTGCACCAGGCCCTCGCGCTTGACGATCACCTCGGCGGGCTCGCCCGTTTTCCACATGGTCTCGAAAACGTCCTTGGCCGTCTTGCCGCTGATGGTGCCGGTGTCGATGAGGCGGATCATGTGGGCGAGGTGCGCCGCGGGGACGGCGATCTCGGCCCCTGCCTCGCGCTCCTTCGTCTTCCGCAGCACCTCGGTCATGACCCAGTTGGAGGCGGCCTTCGCGTTCCCGCTCTCGCGGGCCACCGTCTCGTAGTAGTCGGCCACCTCGCGCGAGAGCGTGAGCACGCCCGCGTCGTAATCGGGGATGCCGTACTCGGCCACGAAGCGGCGGCGCTTGTCCGCGGGCAGCTCGGGCAGCGCGGCGCGCACCTCCTCCGTCCAGGCCGGGCTCACGACCAGGGGCGGCAGGTCCGGCTCCGGGAAATACCGGTAGTCGTGGGCCTCCTCCTTCGAGCGCATGGACGCGGTCTCGCCGCGGTCGGCGTTCCACAGGCGGGTCTCCTGCACCACCTTGCCGCCCGCCTCCACCACCGCGGCCTGGCGCGCCACCTCGTGCTGGATGGCCCGGGCCACGTTGCGGAACGAGTTCAGGTTCTTGATCTCCGCCCGCGTCCCCATCTCCGTCGAGCCGCGCGGGCGCACCGAGACGTTGGCGTCGCAGCGCAGCGAGCCCTCCTCCATGTTGCAATCGGAGACCCGGGCGTACATGAGGACGGCCTTCAAGGCGGTCAGGTAGTCGTAGGCCTCCTCGGCATTCCGCATGTCGGGGTGGGACACGATCTCGATGAGGGGCACGCCGCTCCGGTTGAAGTCCACCCCGCTCTTCTCCGCCGACCAGGGGAACCCCTCGTGCAGCAGCTTCCCGGCGTCCTCCTCCATGTGGATGCGCTGCAGCCGCACGCGGCGGAAGGACCCCTCGGCGGGGATCTCGACGTAACCCTCGGTGGCCAGCGGCTGGTCGTACTGCGAGATCTGGTAGCCCT
>DAINRN010000246.1:0-5879 GCA_036741815.1 Acidobacteriota bacterium | reverse complement strand
TGCGCAGCGCGGGCGTGCGCGTCTCCAGCTCGCGCAGGTGCTGCACGGCGTCCAGGGTGTGGGCGAGCCAGAAGATGTTGAGCAGCCCCTGCCGGCGGTCGGTGGAGCGCACGGAGCGCAGCAGGCGGCCCAGAGAGGCCTCGTAGTCGGCCTGGACCTTCTCCGGAGGCTCCACGCGGCCGCGGGTCGGGGGGGCCGGCGTGGCGCCGATCTGCACGAGCAGGGCGCCCAGGAACTTCTGGAGCTCGGCCCGGATCCGCGGGTCGAACCGCACGCCGTAGAAGATGCGGCCCGAGTCGGCCTCGGCCGCAGGCAGGCGGGGCAGCGGAGACCCGAGCAGGGACTCCGCTTCGGCCATCCCGCCGGCCACGAAACGCGAGGTCGCCGGATCCTTGACGTACAGGGATTCGGGACCCAAGCGCCCTCTAGCTCCGGTTGATCAGCTCCCGGAGCTCCTTTCCGGCCTTGAAGTGGGGGACCCTCTTCGCGGGCACGAGCACGCCGGCCCCCGTCTTGGGGTTGCGGCCGGTGCGGCTGTCGCGGCGGCGGACGCGGAAGCTGCCGAAGCCCCGCAGCTCGATCTTCTCGCCCTTGTGCAGGGCGTCGATGATCGAGGTGAACACGGCGTCCACGATGACCTCGGAGTGCTTCCGCGTGAGGTCGGAGACCTTCGACACCGTGTCCACCAGCTCGGCTTTGGTCAAGGCTCTCCCCCTACTTCTCGTCCTCGTCCTTGTCCGCCCTGGCCGCCTGCGCCGCCCGGAACGCGTCGCCGAGCGTCGTGGAGGTGTCGCTCGCTGCCTCCTCGCGGTAGCTCTCCAGCTCCTTCTGGTACTCGTCCTGCTTCACCGCCTTGATGGAGAGCCCGATCTTCTTCTCCGTCTCGTTGATCTTCAGGATCTTCATGGCGAAGGCGTCGCCGGGCTTGAACTGCTCCTCGGGCTTCTCGATCCGCTTCTCGTCCAGCTCGGAGACGTGGACCAGGCCCTCGATCCCCTCGTGCAGCTCCACGAAGGCGCCGAAGTTCGTGAGGCGGACGATCTTGCCTTCCACGATGTCGCCCACCTTGTGGTGCGCGAAGAACTCGTCCCACATGTCGGTGGCGAGCTGCTTCAGGCCCAGCGAGAGGCGTTGGTTCTCGGCGTCGATGTTCAGGACCACCGCTTCCACCACGTCGCCCTTCTTCAGGACCTCGGACGGGTGCTTCACCCGCTTCGTCCAGGAGAGGTCGGAGATGTGGATCAGGCCGTCGATCCCCTCCTCGACCTCCACGAAGGCGCCGAACTCGGTGAGGTTGCGGACCTTGCCCTTGATCTTGGACCCTACCGGGTACTTCTCCACGAGCTGCGACCAGGGGTTGCTCTCGGTCTGCTTGAGACCGAGGCTGATCCGGTGGGCCTCCTGGTCGATGCCCAGGACCTGGCACTCCACCTCCTGGCCCACGGTCAGGATCTTGGACGGGTGCTTCACCTTCTTGGACCAGGACATCTCGGAGACGTGGATCAGGCCCTCGACGCCCTCCTCCAGCTCCACGAACGCGCCGTAGTCGGTGAGGCTCACGACCTTGCCCTTCACCCGCGCGCCCACCGGATACTTGATGGTGGCGGTCGTCCAGGGGTCGGCCTTGAGCTGCTTGTAGCCGAGGGAGACGCGCTCGGTGTCGCGGTCGAACTTCAGGACCTGGACCTTGATCTCGTCGCCGACGTTCAGGACCTCGCTCGGATGGTTGATGCGGCCCCAGGACATGTCGGTGATGTGGAGCAGGCCGTCGATCCCGCCCAGGTCCACGAAGGCGCCGTACTCGGTGATGTTCTTCACCGTGCCCATGAGGACCTTGCCCTCCTCGAGGGTCTCGAGGGTGTCGCGCTTCTTCTCGGCGTTTTCCTCCTCGAGGACCGCCTTGCGCGAGAGGACGATGTTGCCGCGCTTCTTGTTGACCTTGATGACCCGCATGCGGAGCTCCTGCCCCCGCAGGCTGTCCAGGTTGCGCACGGGGCGCAGGTCCACCTGGCTGCCGGGCAGGAAGGCGCGCACGCCGATGTCCACGGCCAGGCCGCCCTTGACGCGCTCGATGACGCGGCCGGTGACGATGCGGCGCTCCTGATAGGCGCGCTCCACGTCGTCCCAGACCTTCATCTTCTCGGCCTTCTCCTTGGAGAGGACCACGTAGCCTTCCTTGTCCTCCGTCTTCTCCAGGAGAACGTCCACGACGTCTCCGACCTTGATGCTCAGCTTCCCGGTCTCGTCGCGGAACTCCTCGATGGCGATGATGCCCTCGGACTTGTAGCCGACGTCGACGATGACCTCGGACTCGGAGACCTGCAGGACGGTGCCCTTGACGACCTCGCCCTCCGCGAAGTTCTTGAAGCTGACGTCGTACATGTCGAGGAGGCGCTCATAGGCCTCCGGGTCCAGCGCGTGCTCGTCCCGGTCGTCCATCTCGTCGCGCCCGTTCTCTTCACGGGACTCGGGCTCCGCGGGCGCCTGGACCTTCTCGCGGATGGGGGCAACGGTCCTGTCTGTCTTTTCGATCTCCGGCATGGGTATGGCTCAACCTCCAGGATTGGGATGGTCCAGGACGTCCAGAGCTTTCGCAGTGCGCCTTGGACTAAAGGGTAGATGTTAGGCGACTTACACGCCCAGTGTCAAGGCGATGGACGCGCCAAGTGCCGCGCGATCGCGGCCACGAGGCCCTCCGCCGTGGACGGCTCGGCCACCACGCGCACCTCGATGCCCGCCCGCCGGCACGCCTGCTCGGTCACGGGGCCGATGACCGCGGCCTTCACGCCCCCCGCAACGTCGGCGGCCGCGGCCATGAGGTTCTCCACCGCCGACGGGGACGCGAACGTCACGAGGTCCGCCCCGTGGCGCAGGCCGCCGAGGACCTGGTCGCGCAGGCCCGCCGGCGCCACGGTGCGGTACGCCACCACCACATCGACCTCCGCGCCTGCCTCTCGGAGTCCACCGGGCAGGACATCCCGGGCGCGGTCGGACGTCGGCAAGAGGAAGCGAAGGCCGCGCGCCCCGGCCGCCAGCTCCTCGAGCAGGGTCTCCGCGTCGTGCTTCGACGCCTCGACGGACACGGCCACGCCGGGGAAGCACGCGCGCAACGTGCGCGTGGTCGCGGGGCCGACCGACGCGATCTTCCGGCGGGTCAGCCCTCGCTCCCCGATGCCGAGGTCCGTCATCCGCTCCGATACCGACCGCACCGCGTTGGCGCTGGTGAACACCGCCCAGTCGTAACGGTCGAGCCTGCGTAGCGCGTCGTCCAGCGGCGCCATCTCCGCGGGGAGCGCCACCTCGACCAGCGGGAGCTCGATGACCGTCGCGCCCATCTCTTCCAGGCGTGCGCACAGCCAGCCGGACTGCTCGGGGCGACGGGTGACCACGATGCGGCGGCCGGCCAGAGGCTTCGAGGGCTGCCTGATCATGGAGCCAGGAGGGCGCCCGCCCCGCGGGCCAGGAGGTCCTCGGCCAGCCCGCGGCCCAGGGAGACGGGATCGCTGCCGCGTCTCTCGCCGCGCACCAGCGACGAGCCGTCGGCCCGGCCCACGAACGCGACGAGCCGCAGCTCGGGCCCGACGGTCGTGGCATGCGCGCCGAGCGGGACGTTGCAGCCTCCCCCCAGCGCCTGCAGCAGGCTGCGCTCCGCCTCGACCTCGCCTGCGGTACGGGCATGGTGCAGGGGTGCGACGGCCGCGGCCACCGTCGCGTCCCCGGTGCGGCACTCGAGGGCGATCGCGCCCTGGCCGGGGGCCGGTACGAACGTGTCGGGGTCCAGCGCCTCGGTCGCTTCGTCCGCGCGCCCGAGCCGCGTCAGGCCCGCGAGCGCGAGGACGATCGCGTGGTACCTCCCGTCGCGCAGCTTCCGGAGGCGCGTGTCCACGTTGCCGCGCAGGTCCGCGACCTCGAGGTCGGGCCGCAGCGCGCGCACCTGGCACTGGCGGCGCAGGCTGCTGGTCCCGATCGTGGACCCGGCGGGCAGGTCGGCGAAAGGGACACCGGCCGCGGAGACGAGCGCGTCGCGCGGGTCGGCGCGCTCGAGGACCGCGCACAGCCGCACGCCGTCGGGCAGCGCCGTGGGCACGTCCTTCAGGCTGTGCACGGCCAGGTCCACCTCGCCGGCCAGCATGGCCTCCTCGATCTCCTTCAGGAACGCGCCCTTCCCCCCCACGCTCTCCAGGCGGCGGTCCTGCACGCGGTCCCCGGTGGTGGTGATGAAATGGATGCGGCACTCGTACCCGCGGGCGGCGAGCAGCGCCTGCACGTGCTCCGCCTGCCACCGGGCGAGCAGGCTGCCGCGGGACCCGATCCGGATCAAAGCCCGAGCAGCCTCTTGATGATCCCGATCAGCTCCGGCGGGTGGCCGTCCTTGGCCAGCTCCTTGAGCTGGACGGTGGGGCCGTGCAGCATCTTGTTGACGATGGCGGCGGTGGCGGCCTCCAGGGCCTTCTCCTGCTCGGGGCTGAGAGTCCCCAGTCGGGCGCGCGCCTTCTCGAGCTCCGCCCGGCGGATCTCCTCGCCGCGCCGGCGCAGCTCCACGAGCAGCGGGACCACGTCCAGCGACTTCTGCCACTCCAGGAACTCGGAGACCTCCGCGTCCACCAGCGCCTCGGCCGCCGCCGCCTCCCGCATGCGCAGCCGCAGGTTGGCCTCGGCCACCGACTTGAGGTCGTCGAGGTCGTAGAGGAACACCCCGCCGAGCTCGCGTGCCGCGGGGTCGATGTCGCGGGGCACCGCGATGTCGATGAGGAAGAGCGGCCGCCGTTGCCGGCCGCGCTTGGCGCTGCGCGCGCTCTCCACGTCGTCCTTGCGGATGACGACGCCGGGCGCGGCGGTGCCGCTGATCACGATGTCCGCCACCGCCATCTCCTCGCGCAGGGTCTCGAACGCGGCCGCTCGCCCGCCGAGCGCGGCCGCCAGCTCCTCGGCCCTCCCGATCGTCCGCCCGCCCAGGACGGTGGCGCGCGCGCCGCTGCGCACGATGTGGCGCGCGGCCAGCTCGCTCATCTTGCCCGCCCCGACGAGCAGCACGTTCTTGTCCTTCAGCTCGCCGAAGATCTTCCGCGCCAGCTCCACCGCGACGTAGGAGACGGAGACCGCGTGGCGGCCGATCCCCGTCTCCGTGCGGGCGCGCTTGGCCGCGGCCAGCGACCGGTTGCGCAGCGCGTTCAGCGTGGCGCCGAGCGTCCCGGTCTCCTCGGCCACCTGGTAGGCGTCCTTGACCTGGCCCAGGATCTGCGGCTCGCCGATGACCATGGACTCCAGGCTGGCGGCCACGCGGAAGGCGTGGCGGATGGCCAAAGCTCCCGTGAGCCGGTAGACGCTGGCCTCGATCTCCCCTCGCGCGGGGCCGCCGCCCAGGCCGAGGAACCAGTCCAGGGCCTGCGTGTCCACGCCGTCCTCGCCGCGCCCGTAGACCTCGACCCGGTTGCAGGTCGAAAGGAGCATGGCCTCCGCCAGCCCGGCCTCCGCGCGCAGCCTCTCCAGCATGGCGGGCAGATGCTCGCGGCCGACGGCCAGCCGCTCCCGCAGGGGCAGGGGCGCGGTCCGGTGGCTCAGGCCCACGACCACGATCACGGCGCCGCCCTCGCTACCCCGGGGAAGAGCGCCACCCAGGTGAACGTGAAGACCACGACCGCGAAGCCGGCGATGCCCAGGAGCGCCGCGCGGCGGCCGCCCCAGCCCGAGCGCAGGCGGGCCAGGATCAGCACCACGTAGATGACCCAGGCCGCGACCGCGCTCCACTCCTTGGCGTCGCCCGTCCAGTAGCGGCCGCGGGCGGTGTGGCTCCACAAGACGCCGGTGACGATGGCCAGCGTCAGGAACCCGAACCCCACGATCACGCTGCGCCCGCTGATCGAGTCGCAGGCCTCGAG
>DAINRN010000245.1:0-5882 GCA_036741815.1 Acidobacteriota bacterium | reverse complement strand
CGGCGCGCGATCGGGAAAGTTGGCGATAGCGCCTGCGGCATCATGACCCGACGATCGCCCCCGAAACGACGGCAGGGTCACCGCGGTTCACTCTGGCACCCACCCCCGGAGGTGTCAACGAGGCCTCTCCCTTCTGTCATTTAGACCATCTTCGCCGGAAAAGGTTGAGGGCCTGAGGCGCAGGCCATCGAGGACGAACGGGCCCCCGCCGCGAGCCTTCAGGGTCACATCCGCTTCCGGCGGGAGCACTTCGAAGAGGGCGGCCAGGCCACCGGCCACTCGCTCCAGGCGGGCCAGACGCACCGCGGCGCCGGGCTCCGAAGCAATGACGAGGTCCGGGGGCGGAAGCTGAGGTGCCAGGTCCTGCCCCGCGATCTCGAGGACGTAGCGGCCGGGAGGGATCTGGAGCCGGCCGCCGAGGACGGCGCCGTCGGGATGGCGATGGGGCTCGTAGGCCGGGCCCCAGGCCAGGTCCGCTGGTCCCCATTCGGCGGTGACGGCCCGGACGACCCGCCAGCGCGGAGCGGACAGGGCGGGACGGCCCACGACGCGGACGGCGTCACGGCCCTCCGTCCTCCGGTCCGAGATGTGCGACGCCACGAGGGCCGCCCCGGCCAGTCCCGCCGTGGCCACGCCCATGCCCATCGGCGTGGGCGGGCCGGACCGGCGGGTCGCCGCGGCCAGGCCCAGCGCGATCGCCCATACCCAGGCCAGGCGATGACGGTCGGCCTCGTCCTCGGGCAACACGTACGCCGGCACGAGGCGCGTCCATTCCTCGGCCCCGGAGCGCTCGCGGAACAACGGCGCGGTCCCCTCGCGGTCCCGGTGGACGAGCCTCGGATCCCAGCCGCCCGCCAGGCCGGTCCACAGGCCAAAGCCCATGAGCAGCGCCGCCCCCGCGCCCGCTCCGCGGCGCATCGCAGCGGCCACGGCCAGCGCGAGCACGGGAAGGACCGGGACCAGGAACCGGGCAGGCGGGTTGAAGCCGCCCCGCCACATGGGCCAGGAGCCGGCGGTGAGGACCACGACGAGGAGCAGCGCGGCGGCCACGGCGGCGAGCCGGCGGCTGGTTCGCATCAGGGCGAAGAGGCCGGGCACGGCCAGCACGAAGACGGGAGCGTAGGCGAGAAGGCCGAACTCCTGGTCGAAGAGCAGGCCCTGGATCCCCTCCGGCAGAAGAGCCAGGGACAGCTCGGGCCTCCGACCGTAGACACGCCGGGGATCGAAGAACCCGTAGAGGTGCTCGTGCCAGAGCCCCAGGGCGATGGCCGACAGCAGCAGCGCGCTCGCGAGGATGACGGCCACGCGCCGTGGCGGCCGCGCGGCCAGCGCGAAGGCCACGAGCGCCAGCGCCACCACCGCATAGCGGACGTTCAACCAGGGTAGCGCCACGACGGCGAGGACCCAGGCCAGGCCGGCGGGACGGGCGGCCGACCGCGGGTCGCATCCGCGCCGCAGCGCCACCGCCACGGCCAGGGCGGCGGGCACCTCGGTGAACACCAACCCCGCGTAATGGATGAGGGGCGCGCTGAGCGCGACCAGCCAGGCCACGCCCTCCGCGAGGCCATCGCTGCCGCTCCACGACCGCACGAGCTCGCGTATCTCGCGGGCCAGCAGCGCCGCGACCAGCGCCATGAAGAGCGAAACCGCCGGGGAGCCGCCCGCGGCGTAGGCGGGGAGGATCAGGAGCGAGAGGCCGACGGCGTGGAGGGAGTAGATCTCCCCGTGCCTGCCGCGGACGCGGTAATGGGGCTCGAGCGTCCCGCCGAAGAAGCCGCGGTATCGGCCCGCGGCGTAGTCGTCCTGGAGCGACACGTCGTGGTCGCGCAGGAGGCTGTCGGCCACCATCAGGTAGTGCGGCTCGTCGCCCTGCGGTCCGACCTGCAGCTGCGCCCGCGCGGCGACGACCGCGTACACCGCGAGGATCACCGGGAAGAAGACGGCGCGCGGCGGACGCCATCGCGACGAGAGGAAGGCCGCGGCCACGCCCGCGAGGGCCAGCGCGAAAAGCGGCGGGCCCGACAGCGCGCGGACGCCCGGAACGGGGGCGACGAGCAGCAGCACGAGGACCGGCAGGATCCCGAGAGATGCGCGGCCGGCGGACCAGCCCAGTGTCGCCACCAGCGTCGCCACCGCCGCCACCACTGCGGCCGCCTGCAGCGCCGTCGGGAGGCCGAGCAGGATGCCGCCGGGACGCTCGGCGGCGCCGCCCGCGCCCAGGAGCGCGACGACCGCCACCGTCGTCCACCCGACGATTCCCGGCCAGTCACGGCTCGTCATGAGGAGTTCGCGGCGGATTCTACCCGCCCGTCGAGAGCGCCACTCGCCCACCGCCTTTGCGCCGCTACCTTCACCATTGACGCGGCACGCTTTTGCCCGCATCATCTACTGGGGGAATGACCATGAAGCGCGCGCTGGTCGTGAGCCTGGCCCTGCTGCCGGGCGCAGTGCGGGCCGACGATGTCTTCCTGACCGGCGGCGGCCGCCTGAGCGGCGTCATCGTGGAGCGCACCGCCGGCTCGATAACGCTGGACGTCGGCCCAGGCCGGGTGACGCTGCCCATGACGCGCGTCAGCCGCGTCGTCGCGCGCACCGGCGACCTGACGGTCTACCGTCAGCGCGCGGCGCAGCTCCTGCCGGAAAACGTCGCGGGGTGGGTCGCCCTCGCCCGCTGGGCCGAGGACCACGACCTCCTCACGCAGGCCCGCGAGGCCTACGCCTACGTCCTCGCGCTCGATCCCGACAACGCCGCCGCGCACCGCGGGCTCGGCCACGTGTGGACGGGCGAGCGCTGGGGCACCGTCGAGGAGAGCTACCTGGCCCGCGGCTACGTCCAGTTCGAGGGTTCGTGGGTCTCGCTTGACGAGCGCCGGGCCATGGTCGAAGAGAGGATGGCGATGGCGGCCGCGGAGAGGGAAAGGGTCGAGGCTTCCGCGCGGGCCCGCGAGGCCGAAGCCCGGGCCAGGGTGGCCGAGGCCGAGGCACGCCGGGCCGAGTCCGTCCCGCCGCCCGGATCCATCCCGCTCGACATGGCCTACGGCTACGGCGGTTACGGCAACGGTGGTTACGGCTACGACGGCGGTTATTACGGCGGCTATGGACCGACCTACGATCCGTACGCGCCTGGCATATCCAACCTGCCCCCGCCCTTGATCGTCGAGGTGCCCGTGCCCCCGCCACAGCGGGACCACGGCAGGTTCCGTCCGCGGCCCACACCGCGCCCCCAGCCCGCGGGCGGCGGCCGGGTGGGTCTGGGCGGCACCAGACGCCACCCTTGACTTTCGCCTCCTCTTCGCCTACTCTGTCGGCGGGAGGTTCCGATGCACCTGACCCGGCGGCAGAAGGAGATCCTGGACTACCTGGGCCGGCACATCGAGCGTAAAGGCTATGCCCCCACCATCGAGGAGATCGGCGACCACTTCGGCCTGAGCTCGCTCGCCACCGTCCACAAGCACCTCACGAACCTCCAGGAGAAGGGCCTCATCAAGCGGGCCTGGAACCGCAGCCGCGCCCTGGAGCTGGTGCCCACCGAGGTCGCCGTGCGCGCCATCGAGCTCCCGCTGCTGGGCCGGGTGGCGGCGGGCTCGCCCATCGAGGCCGTCCAGTCCACGGAAACGATCTTCGTGCCCGAGGACATGGTGGGCAAGAAGTCCACCTACGTCCTGCAGGTAAAGGGCGACTCCATGATCGAGGAGCAGATCCGCGACGGCGACTACGTCATCGTGGAGGACCGCACCACCGCCCGCGACGGGGAGATGGTGATCGCGCTCCTCCAGGGCGAGAACGTCACCCTCAAGAAGCTCTACCGCGAGGGCGGCGGCAAGGTCCGGCTGCAGCCCGCCAACAGCCGCATGAAGCCCCTGTTCGTGGACCAGGACGACGTCCGCGTCCAGGGCGTGGTCATCGGCGTGCTGCGGAAGTACTAGATACTAGAGAATTGAACTGAGGCTCCCGGAGGCGCTCCCTGTGGAAGAGAAAAAGTCCGTGAACTTCACGATCGTGCCCAACGAAGACCCCGCCGTGCCGCGGGTGTACAGCAACTTCTGCTCGATCCAGAACTCGCCTTTCGACTTCACGCTGACCTTTTGCGAGATGCACCCCATCGGCGAGCGGGAGATCCAGGAGGCCCAGAGCACGCACCTCGTGCGGGCCCCGGTCAAGGCGCGCATGGTGGTGCCGGTCCAGATGATCCCCGGCCTGATCGCCGCCCTGCAGGAGAACTTCCGGCTCTACCAGGAGTCCTTCGGGGCCCCCAAGGGGCCGCTGCACTGAGACATGGCGACCGCGCCCGGGCAGGCGCGGTCGCGGACCCGGCGGGGCGCGCCGGCCCCTATACTGGAGATGTGAGCGACGTGTCCGGCCGTTCCCGGCGTGAGGGCGATCGCGGCGCCGCGCCGCGGCCCCGCCGGATCCTGCACGTGGATCTGGACCCCTTCTTCGTCTCGGTCGAGCGGAGCCTCGACCCGTCGTTGCGCGGCCGGCCCGTGATCGTCGGAGGAACGCCCGACGGCAAGGGGATGGTGGCCGCGGCCAGCCCCGAGGCCCGCGCCGCCGGCGTGCGTCCGGGCCAGACCATCGACCTCGCCCGGCTCGCCTGCCCCGACGGCGTGTTCCGGCCCGGCGACCTCGACACCTACGCGCGCTTCAGCGAGGACGTGAGCGCGATCCTGCTGGGGGCGAGCCGGCGTGTGGAGCGCCCTTCGGCGGACGAGGCCTACGTGGACCTGTCGCGCGAGTCCGCGGCCTCTCCCAACCCGGTTGCCGCCGCCGAGTCCATCAAGGACGAGATCCAGCGGAGACTGGGCCTGGACGCCGCCCTCGGCCTGGCCTCGACGCGCCTCGCCGCCAAGGTGGCCTCGACCTGGGCGCGGCCGCGCGGGCTGCTGGTCGTGCTGCCGGGCTACGAGACGTCGTTCCTGGCCCGCCAGCCGCTGTCCTTCCTCCCCGACCTGCCGCCGCATCTCGAGACCGCCCTGGAGGACGCGGGCTTCCTGACCCTGGGCCACGTGGCCGAGGCCGAGGACGAGGCGCTGGCCGCGGTCGTGGGGAACGCCAGCCAGCGGGTGCGCGATGCCGCGCGCGGAGTCGGCGAAGAGCCCATCCGGGTCACGGCTCCTCCCGCCTGGGTGCAGGAGGACTCGGTCATCCGCGACCGCAGCTCGGACCGGGAGGCGCTCCTCGCCGTGGTCGAGGGCCTGACCGCCCGCGCGTGCCGGCGGCTGCTCCCCTTCGGGCTGGCCGCGGGGACGGTCACGGTCGAGGTCCGACGCGCCGACGGGGCCGTCCGCCGTGACTTCGAGCTGGACCCGGGATTGAGCGACCCGGACACGGCCGCGTCGGTGGCCCGCAACCTCGCCGACCCGCTGCTCGACCCCGTCGCCAGCGTTCGCGGCGTCCAGGTCCGCCTCAGTCGCCTGACAGCGCAGGGCTCTCAGGCCCCGCTGTTCCCCGAGATCCCGGGCGTCGCCGGCCGCCACTGACGCTCGGGCCAGGCCCGTCCAATGCCGCTCCATTCCCTGCCTCCTCCGGAGCGTCCTCACAGGATCTTCACGTATCTAAGTGTCTCAGGCGCGTAGCCGAGATGGTCGTACACCGCCCGTGCCGCTTCGTTCGCCTCGAAGACCGTCAGTGTCAGCTTTGCGTAGCCCCGCTCACGCGCCCAGCTTTCCGAGGCGCGCATCAGCGCGCTTCCCACGCCCCTCCCCGCCGCCGCTTCGGTGACGACCAGGATCCCGATGTGGCCGTGAGGCTCGAGCGTGAAGTAATCGTGGATGCGCTCCAGAAAGACGAAGCCGAGTGCGTCGCCGTCGTCCGACTCGGCGATCAGCAGGGAGGAACCGTCGGGCGGCGCCTCGAAGAAGACCCGGAGCGTGCGCCGCTCG
>DAINRN010000244.1:936-5903 GCA_036741815.1 Acidobacteriota bacterium | reverse complement strand
CGACCTTTGGGTTATGAGCCCAACGAGCTACCTGGCTGCTCTACCCCGCGTCAACCGATATCCCAATGTAGCACACCCCGCGCGGCGCGTGTCAATCCCAAAATCGTGGGCGGGTACTGTGATCCCGGTCGCACTGTAACCCTTTGTAAACCCGTGTGCTGGATCACCCTACGGGCTGAACCTTTGCCTCGCATTTGGCGTCCAATAGGGTGAAGAAGGAGGGATGGTCCGATGACCACCGACCTGTTGGCTGCCGTGGACGCGCGCTGCCCGCTCTGCGGGGAGTCGATCCTCTCGGTGGACCGTGGCGGGCGAGTGACGTCGGAAGATCTCCATCCCGTAGCGCTCTCGAGGAGCGGCGGCGAAGGATACATGCTGTGCGACGACTGCGGCATGCTGGCCGATCTCCCCACGGACCTCACCATCAACTGAGCGCAGGCGCGAGCCTGGCCGCGCGTAGAATGGGCCATGCCCATCCTCGGCCTGCGGCACCTCGCGCTGCGGGTGGCCGACCCGCAGGCGAGCAAGCGCTTCTACTGCGACTCCTTCGGGATGGAGGTCGTGTGGGAGCCGGACCCCGACAACGTCTATCTGTCGTCGGGGTCCGACAACCTGGCCCTGCACCGCGCCGCCCCCGGCGGCGCCGGCGCCCTGGACCACCTGGGCTTCATCGTGGACTCGAAGGAGGAGGTGGACCGCCTGGCGCAGCAGCTCGGCGAGCGGGGAGTGGCCATGGCGGCCGCCCCGCACGACCACCGCGACGGCAGCCGGTCGTTCTATTGCCTCGACCCGGACGGGCTGCGCATCCAGGTTCTCTACGAGCCGACGCTCTCCCAACAAAAGATCCGCTGAAAGCTTGACCTCGGGGCAGGCCGGGAGCAAACTTCGCCACCATTGCGGGTGGGCGCAGAGGACGCGCCGAGCCCCTCTTCGGGAGGTTGAAAAGATGGCTGACGACACGCGCTATCCCCCGTACCCGGACATGCCCGGCAGCCCCGCCTCGGCGCCGCCGCCGCGGCCGGCCTTCACCCCATCCCCCGCCCCCGAGCCGGCGCCCGCGAAAAAGGCCCCCGCGAGCCGGCCCAGGAAGAAGAAGGCGAGCGCGAAGAAGGCGCCCGCGAAGAAGGCTGCCGCCCGCAAGACCGCGAGGAAGGCACGGAGGGCCGGACGCAGGGGCGCGAGGAAGGTACGGAGGGCCGGACGCAAGGCCGCGAGGAAGGTACGGAAGGCCGGAGCCGGACGCAAGGCCGCGAGGAAGGTCCGGAGGACCGGACGCAGGGCCGCGAGGAAGGTCCGGAGGGCCGGACGCAAGGTCGCGAAGGGGACGCGGAAGGCGGCCCGCAAGATGGCGGGCAAGAAGTCCCGGAAGAAGTAGCGTTCGTCCGGAGAGCCGCGAGAGGGCGCACGGAAACGTGCGCCCTGCCTCACCCCGCCGGGGGCCTCGGCAGGATCGCCGTCTTCAGCCCCGTGCCCCCGCGCGCCAGCGCCCCCAACACCTCGGGCAGGCGCTCCAGCGGCGCCTCCGCGGTGATGAGGGCCCCGGCATCGATCTTCCGCTCCGCGATGAGCCGGAGCGCCTCGCGCACGCCCTGCGGCGTGTGGTGGAACGTGGACTTGATCGTCAGCTCCTGGTAGTGCAGCCGCTGAGCGTCCACGGCGATGCGGGTGCCGGCGGGGCAGCCCGCGAACAGGTTGACCAGGCCGCCCTTGCGCACGGTGCGCACGGCCGCCTCCGAGGTCTCCGGCCGGCCCACCGCCTCCACCACGATGTCGTGGCCTTGCCCGCCAGGGCTCAGCTGCCGGAGCAGCTCGGCCAGGTCCTCTCCCTCACCGACCACCACGCCGGCCTCGGCGCCCATGGTCATCGCCTTCTGCACGCCCTCGGGCCGGCGCCCGGCCGCGACCACCCGGGCCCCTCGCAGCCGGGCCAGGGCCACGAACATCAGGCCGATGGGACCGGTGCCGATGACGGCCACCGAGCGGCCGTCGATGATCCCGCTGGCCTCCACCCCGCGCAGCACGCAGGCCAGCGGCTCGGTCAGCGCCGCCTCCTTGAAGGAGACCCCGTCGGGCAGCGGCAACAGGTTCCGGCCCACGATCCGCGACGGGATGCGGGCCAGCTCCGCGTAGGCGCCGTTCCAGAAGAGAAGGTCGTTGCACAGGTTCGGCAAGCCGCGCCGGCAGTACTCGCACTCCCCACAGGGGGCGGAGTTGGCCGCCACCACGCGCGCGCCGGGCGTCAGCCCCGAGGTACCGGGCTCCGCCACCGTGCCCGCCACCTCGTGGCCGAAAAGGGCGGGGGGCGTGATCATCCGGGCGTGGTACCCGCGCCGGAAGACCTTGACGTCGGTCCCGCAGGTGAGCGCGGCCTCCACGCGGAGGAGGATGTCTCCCGCCTCCAGCGCCGGCACCGGGACCTGCTCGATCCGGACGTCCTCCTTGCCGTGCAGCACCGCGGCCATCATCGCGCGCGGGCTCATCGCGCCGCGCCCCCGTCCATCTGGACGACCACCTTGAGCACGCCCCGGGCGGGCCGCGCGGCGAGGGCGGCCGGCGTCTCCTCGATCGGGAACCGGTGCGTCACCAGCGGGCGCACGCGCACCTCGCGGCCGAACACGAGCTGAGCGGCGGTGTCCTGAACCTCCACGGACGCGCTGTAGGAGGTGAGGATGTCCTTCTCCGCGGCGCCAAGGAGGCCGAGATCCACCTCCGCGGTCTCCCCCGGCGAGGTGGCCGCGAAGACGAGCAGCCGCCCGCCGGGCCGCGTGGCCTCCAAGGCCTGGCGGAACGCCGCCTGGCCCACGGCCGCGAGGATCGTGACGTCGGCGCCGCGGCCGCCCGTGACCCGGCGGACCTCGCCGGGCACGTCCCCACCGGCTTCGAACGCGACGGCCGCCCCCAGCGTTCGCGCCGCCTCCAGGCGGTCGGGCATGACGTCCGAGGCCAGCGCCTCCGCCCCGGCCCAGCGCACGAGCTGGGTGAGGATCAGGCCGATGGGCCCCTGGCCCACCACGAGGACCGTCTGTCCCTTCCCCACGCCCGCCTTGCGCACCGCCTTGAGGCAGGTGTTCACGGGCTCCACGAAACAGGCTTCCTCCGCGAGGACCCCGTCCGGCACGGGGATGGTGCCGCGCTCCACGATCCAGTCGAAGGCCTTGACGTACTCGGCGAAGCCTCCGCCCGAAGGCTCGAAGCCCGCGGTCGTGCCGTTGCGCTTGTAGGCCTCGCACTGGGCGTGGGCCCCGGCCCGGCAGTAGAAGCACGAAAGGCAGGGGACGTGATGGTGCAGGACCACGCGGTCGCCCTCGCGGTAGCGGACGACACCCGCGCCCACACGCGCCACGCGCCCCGCGATCTCGTGGCCGAAGACCCGGGGACCGGTGAGCAGCCCCTTCTCGATCTTCTTGACGTCGGTGCCGCAGACCCCGCAGACCTCGACCCGGACGAGCAGCTCCCCCTTCTCCACCTCCGGCACCGGGATCTCCTCGACTCCCAGCCGGCCGGCCGCGCGGTAGACGGCGGCCTTCATCCGCCGAGGAGGCTCCGCAGCACGAAGAAGACGTTCTCCTTCCTCTCGCGGAGGCGCCGGTAGAAATAGGGGAACCAGTGCGTTCCGTAGGGGACGTAGATCCGCACGTTGTGCCCTGCCTTGACCAGCTCGTCCCAGCGGTGGGGCCGCAGGCCGTAGAGCATCTGGAACTCGTAGCGCTCGCTGCCGATCCCGCGCTCGCGGGCGAAGTCCAGGGCGTCCTGCACCAGGCTCTCGTCGTGGGTCGCGATGGCCGGGTAGTTCCCCTTCTCGAGCAGGAGGTGCACGCAGCGCCTGTAGCTCGCGCGGATGTCGTCCATCTTCGTCCATGCGATGTCGGGAGGCTCCTTGTAGGCGCCCTTGCAGATCCGCACGCGGTCCCCGCGCGCTACCGCCGCCTTCACGTCGTCCTCGGTCCGGTGCAGATAGGCCTGCAGCACGATCCCGACGTTCTCGTAGCGGCGGCGCAGGGAATGGAAGGCGTCGATGGTCCGCTGCGTGTGCTTCGAGCCCTCCATGTCGATGCGCACGAAGCCGCCCACCTCGCGCGCGACGTCCAGGATTCCCGCCGTCAGCTCCAGGCAGAAGTCCGTGGCGATGTCCAGGCCCATCATCGAGAGCTTGATGGAGATGTTGCGGTCGACCTCGGGCGGGACGCGGCGCAGCAGGTCCTTGTTGGCCTCGGCGGAACGGCGGGCCGCGTCCTCGTCCAGGACGTCCTCGCCCAGCAGATCGAAGGTGGCCTTGATCCGGCGGTCGTGCAGGCGCCGGCCGGCCGCGATGGCCTCCTGCGCCGTCTCCCCGGCCACGAAGCGTCGCGCCAGTATGGCGGGGGGCGAGATCAAGTCAGGAGCGCCGCTTCTTCGTCGACGAGGCGCGGCCCGCGAGGCGCCCCCGCGCGCGGTCCAGGTCGCGCACGATCTCGTCGCGCAGTGATGCGGGCTTGACCACGCGCACGTGGGGGAGGAACCCCTTGATCCAGGCCTTGAGCTCCCAACCCGGGGCCACGCTCATCTTCAGGGTGACGGATCCGTCGGGCCCGTCCACGAGCTCCTGGCTCTCGTGCCAGACGCGCTCGCGGATGTAGCCGGCCATCTCGGCGTCCACCACCACCTCCACGGGCACCGGCTTGCCTCCCGCGATCCCGAAGGCCCCGCGGGCGTACTCGGAGACGCTGAAGTCAGCGGGGATCTCGAAGGCGGCGTCCAGCACCTCGATCTTCTGGATCCGCTCCACGGCGAAGGTGCGGACCTCGCCGTACTCGTGGGCGCGGGCGTAGAGGTACAGCCCGCCGTGGTAATAGACGACGCGGTAGGGGTCCACCGTGTAGGCCTTGGTGCGCTTGCTGTTGAAGGAGAAGTAGTCGATGCGCGCCTGCCGCTGGTGCAGGGTCGCGTCAACCAGCCAAGCCACTTCGCTTGCGAGGCCCGGTAAACGC
>DAINRN010000244.1:0-926 GCA_036741815.1 Acidobacteriota bacterium | reverse complement strand
AGGGTCGCGTCAACCAGCGCGGCGATCACGTCCTGCTTCTGCGAGTAGTCCTTCCAGGGGTCCGGCCGCGCCGCGAAGAGGTCCTGGATGCGGGAGAGGTAGGGCAGGCTGCGCGCGGGCAGGGCCTCCGTGATCTTGGCGAAGGCCGACTCCAGGTCCTGAGCGAAGGGCGCGCCGCCCAGGAACGAGATGAGGTTGCGGCCGAAGTAGAGCGCGGCCAGCTCCGAGAGCGTGAAGGTCTGGGAGAGCCGCTGCTTGTAGCCGTCCACCAGGCGCCAGACCTTGCGGCCCTCGCCCCGCTCGTCGTAGAGCGGGAAGCCGGCCTCCTGCAAGGCCTCGATGTCCCGCCGGATGGTCCGCTCGGTGACGTCGTGCTCCTCGGCCAGGTCCTGGGCGGTCGTGTAACGCCCCGCCTCGATCCTCTTCAGGATCTTCCACTGCCGGATGACCTCGGCGTTACGCATGCCGCGCGGCGTCCTCGCGGTGGAAGACGTAGCCCTGGGCGAGCTCGATGCCCAGGGCCAGGAGCGTCTCCCTCTCCTCCTCCCGCTCCACCCCCTCGGCGATGACGCGGGCCCCGATCTTCACGGCCAGGTGGCGCAGCGACTCGAGCAGCCCGCGCTTGATGCTGCTGCGGTCGATGTCGCGCACCAGGCTCACGTCGAACTTCAGGAAATCGGGCTCGATGGCCTCCAGGGCCTGGAAGGAGGAGTAGCCCGCGCCCATATCGTCCACGGCCACCCGGTAGCCGCGGCCCTTGAAGGCCCTGAGCGCGGTCTGGAACTCGTCGTGCTTCACGATGGCCACGCGCTCGGTGATCTCGATGACCACGTCGGCGGGGTTCATGCCGCTCTGCGCCAGCAGGCGGTCCATGCCGCCGGCCGACCAGTCGGGGTCCTCCACCGCCTGGGGAGAGGCGTTCAGGA
>DAINRN010000243.1:0-5935 GCA_036741815.1 Acidobacteriota bacterium | reverse complement strand
GCCCCTCTCCGGAAGAGGGCCCGCCGCCCTCGGGCTCGCAAGCGGCGCCGATGGTGTCCGCGGTCTTCAGCCCGCCCGAAGCCACCATCAAGCTGAGCAGCAACGGCTCCGTCTCCGTGGTGCTGATGGGCGCCAAGGACGTGACGCGGGTGGATATCTCGCTCACCTACGATTCCGCGCTGGCGGAGGCGGTGGACGTGACCACCGGCTCGCTCATGACCGTGGACGGTGCTAACGTCGGGATCGAGAAGGGGATTGAGCCGGGCCGCGTGCGGGCCAGCCTGGCCCGCGCCACGGGCGTCTCGGGCTCGGGCGCGGTCGCGACCTTCACCTTCCGGGGCATAGGCGCGGGACGCAGCCCGCTCTCGCTCGAGTCGCTGATGGTGCGCACGGTCACCGGCGTCCAGGAGGTCTTGGTGCCAGCGCCGGCGCGCATCGTGGTGTCGCCATGAATATGAAGAACACGGTCGGACGACGTGCCGGGAAGCGGGTGGCGATGGCGGGCGCGGTGGCCGCCCTGCTCGGGCTCCCCAGTTGCGCGGACGTCCCGCAGCTCGCGCCGCCCGGGGCGACGATGACCGTCCTCGCAATTCCCGAGGACATCGCTGCCAACGGCGGGGTATCAGTGATCACCGCGATCATTACCGAGCAGGTGGGGACGCCCGTGCCCGACGGCACCGTGGTGCAGTTCTTCGCCAACATCGGCACGGTCGACCGCGAGGGGTTGACCAAGGACGGCGTGGCCCGCGTGAACTTCATCTCCGACACCCGCTCCGGGACGGCCAACGTGACCGCGGTCTCCGGGCCGCTCTCAGTCCCCACGACGGTGAGGATCGGCGAAGCCGTTGCTTCGACCATGATCGTCATCGCCGACCCCCCCCGCATCACGCTCTCGATCTCGAAGACGACGCACATCATCGCCACCGTGCTCGACTCGAACGGGAACCCGGTGCCCAGCATCGGGGTCATCTTCACCGTCAACTCGACCACGGAGACGATGGAGAGCGCAGGGCATCCGGTCTTCACGGACAACAACGGCCGCGTCGATGACGTGCTCCGCACCAAGCGGAACACGCCAGGCACCGTTACGGTGAACGTCCAGACGCTGGGCGGGCTGACCGGGAGCATTACCGTGTCCATCGTTCAATGAGGAACGTCCTCTTGGTGGCGGCGGTGGTCCTGGTGGCGGCGGAAGCCCGCGCCGAAATCGCCGTGCTCACCAACGGCATGACCCTCAAGATCACGGCCCGCCGGGTGGAGGGCGACATCGCCTTCCTGACCCTGAAGGGCGGCGGCGAGATGGGGGTGGCGGCCTCGCTGGTGCGCGGCGTGGTGCCGGACGAGGTCCTCGACGAGATCGTGCCCGGCCCGGGCGGGGACATCGAGGCCCTGGCCGTGGCCGCGGCCCGGCGCCACGGCCTTGATCCCGAGCTGGTCCTGGCCGTCATCGCTGTGGAGTCGGCCTTCCGGCCCAACGCGGTTTCGCCTAAGGGCGCGCAGGGCCTCATGCAGCTCATGCCCGCCACGGCGCGGTCACTCGACGTCCAGGACCCCATGGACCCAGCCTCCAACGTGGACGGCGGGGCGCGCTACCTCGGCTCGCTGGTGTCGCGCTACGACGGCGACCTGGACAAGGCCCTGGCCGCCTACAACGCGGGGCCGGGCGCCGTGGACCGCTACAAGGGGGTCCCGCCCTACAAGGAGACGCAGGGCTACGTGAAGAAGGTCAAGCGCAAGTACAAGGGCAAGCGCGAGAAGTCATGAGCCGCACGCCCGACCGGCGCGAGGCCGGCTTCAGCCTCGTGGGTGCCATGGCCGGGATCGCGATCATGTTCACGCTCATGGCCATGGCCATGCCGGCGTGGAAGTACGTCATGCAGGACACCCGCGAGGAGGAGCTGATCTTCCGCGGCACCCAGATCGTCGAGGCCATCGAGCGCTACCAGAAGGACAAGCGATCGCTGCCCATCTCCTTCGACGTGCTGGTGAAGGCGAAGTACCTTCGCAAGGCCTACGCGGACCCCATGACCCAGGACGGCAAGTGGCGGCTCATCCACCCCGGCGAGGGGATCCTGCCCGGGAGCCCTGGCGGCGGCGTACGGCCCATGCCGGGGGGAATGGGCGACGGGGGACCCGGGGCCTCGCGCAAGGGGCAGGCCACGTTCGGCTCCGGCGGTGAGATCGGGGGTCCCTTCCTGGGCGTGGCGAGCCGGAGCAAGGAGAAGAGCCTGCGCCTCTTCAACGGCCGCTCGAAGTACGACGAGTGGATCTTCGCCGTCGGGATGCCCCGCTTCGTCGGCAAGCCGCCGGTGAACATGCCCGGCGCCCAGCCCAGCCCCGGCCCCAGGCCGCCGGGCTCGGGCCCGGGGCCCACCAAGCCCGAGAGACAGCCCTAGACGAAGTAGAAGGCGATGGCCAGGATCGTGTAGATGGCCAGCAGCTGAAAGCCCTCGAACCAGTTCGTCCGGCCGTCATGGATGAGCAGCGCCACCGCGGCCACCGACAGCATCACCGCCACCACCTCGAGCACGGTGAACTCGAGGCCCAGGGGCTGCCCCATGAAGTGGCCGGCGATGACCAGCACCGGGGCCACGAACAGCGCGATCTGCATCGAGGAGCCCATGGCGATGCCCAGGGCCAGGTCCATCTTGCCCTTCATGGCCACGACCACCGCCGTGGAGTGCTCGGCCGCGTTGCCCACGATGGCCACCACGACCACGCCCATGAAGACCTTGCGCAGGCCCATGGCCTCGCCGGCCGAGGCCACCGCGTGCACGAGGAGCTCCGCCACCACGCCCACCAGCGCCGCCGCGGCCAGGAGCACGAGCAGGCTCGTGCGCACCGACCAGGCCTTGCCTCCCTCGGTGACCAGGTCTTCGACGCCTTCGCCCGCAAACATGTGCTTGTGGCTCTTCAGCGAGAACACGAGGCCCGCGGCGTAGGTCAGGATCAGGACCCAGGAGATGTCGAGGCTGATGGACTCGATGTGCTGCGGCTCCCGGTGGTGGGTCACCTGCGCGTAGATGGCGGGGATCACGAGCGCCACCACCGCCAGGACCATCATGCTGCTGCCGCTCTCCGCTGCTATCCGGCTGAAGCGGAGCTCCTTGTGGCGCCACCCGCCCAGCAGCATGGCCAGCCCCAGGACCATGAGGATGTTCCCGATGATGGAGCCCGTGAGCGAGGCCTTCACGATCTCCAGCTCCCCGGCGCGCAAGGCCATGAAGGCGATGATGAGCTCCGCGGCGTTGCCGAAAGAGGCGTTGAGCAGGCCGCCCAGGCCGGGACCGGTGTGATGGGTGAGGTGCTCGGTGGCCTCGCCCATCAGCCCCGCCAGGGGCAGGATGGCCAGGCAGGCGGCGACGAAGACCAGCGTCGGAGAGGCGTGCGTGTACCCCAGGTAGAGGCTTACGGGCACGAACAGCAGCAGGAGCCTGAGGACGGTGGTCAGTGGGCCGCGCTCGCGATGCGGGTGGCGGGGTCGGCGGGTCCATCCAGGAGCGCGAGCACGCGGTCGCGCGTCGCCTCGAAGGCTTCCCGCTCCCGGTGGGGGACGGGCTCCGCGCGCGGCGACTGGATCTTCAGGGGGTTGACGAAGACGCCGTCCTTGATCATCCGGTAGTCGAGGTGGGGGCCGGTGGCCAGGCCCGTCATGCCCACCGAGCCGACATACTGCTCCTGGGACACGCGCTGCCCCGCCCGCACGTTGATGCGCGAGAGGTGCCCGTAGAGGGTCTGGTAGCCGTTCGGGTGCCGGATCTTGACCGTCTTGCCGTACCCGCCGTCCCAGCCCGCCAGGACCACCACGCCGTCGCCCGACGCCATGACCGGCGTGCCCACGGGCGCGGCATAGTCCACGCCGTAGTGCGGCCGCACCTTCTTGAGGATGGGATGGAAGCGGCTGTGCGTGAAGCCCGAGCTGATGCGGCTGAACTTCAGCGGCGACCGGAGGAACGCCTTGCGCAGCGGCTTGCCGTCGGGGGCGTAGTAGCCCTGGCTGCCCTCCCCGTCGAAGCGGACCGCGCGCAGGGTACGGTCATCCTGCGCGAACTCGGCGGAGAGGATCCGGCCGTAGCGGCTGAGCCGGCCGTCCAGGTAGAGCTTTTCCACCGCCACCTTGAACGAGTCGCCCTTCTGCAGCTCCGTGTGGAAGTCCACGTCCCACGCGAAGATCTCCGCCAGGTCGAGGGCCAGCTGGTCCTCCTCGCCCGCCCCGTTCACCGCGGCGAAGAGGCTCGAGGTGATGACGCCCTGCACCACCTCCGTGCGCTGGTCGTAGCTGCGGGTCGTGACCTCGGCCTCCAGGTCCTCGCCCTTGCGCGTCACGCGCAGGGTGCGCAGCTCGTCGATCGCGTAGCTGAAGTTCGACAGGAAGCCGTCCTGGCCGACGACCAGGGAGAAGGGATGACCGACGGAGATCCGCGCCAGGTCGTGGAGCGGGCGGGCCGTCTCGACCAGCCGATGGATCACGGCGGGGGAGAGCGTCGGGCCCAGGACCGAGGCCAGGTTGGTGTTGCGGCCGATGGTGCCGTTCAGCGTCTTGAGGGGCGGCGGCGGAGGAGCCGGAAGCGGCGCCGCGGCGGCGGGGGAGGCGACATGCTCCATCGCCATCGGCAACTGTGTAGGCAGCAGCAGCAACACGACAGCGCCGCTGGCGCTGAGCCTCATCCCCCCTCCCACCCTGGTCGATACCGGTCGAGCCGTCCCGGATTGCGCGCCACTATACGCTCAAATTTCTTGGCGTCAAGATGATTTGCGTCACCTTTCCTCGATCCCGGATAGGGTCGCTCAGGGCGCGGTCAGGCGGGGTCCAGGTGGGCCGTTTCGGCGTCGCCCATCTCGACCCTTCCGGAAGGGAAGTACTCCTTCCACCGGCGCGTGACGGTGGCGGCCACGTCGGGCGCGCAGGACAGCTCCGCGGGGAAGCCCGGCTTCAGCCGCGCGTCGATGAGGATGGGGGCCTTGAACGAGACCTGGTTGCGCACCAGCCGCCGCTCCGCGGCATGGATGTCCGCGGCCGGCTCGAAACGGGTGAACGTCGTCCAGAGGAAGTTCATTGCGCTCCTGGCCGCTCGTCGAGGGGTGTCCGTTAGCACGACGAGCGGCCAGGGCGCGAAAGAAGGGTGCCTTACGATGCGTTCCCCGGCCCCTTGCTCTTCAGCGTAGGCCGGTCCCCCCAGAACCAGGCAACCCGGACAAAACACGTGCGCCTCGGTCACGCCCTGCGGCAGCTCTCCCCTGAACTCGGCGGGCAGCGTCCGGACCGGATCGCCCAGGCCGAGCCAGACCCCCTTGGAGCCTTCATTGACACGGGGACCGCTGTAATCGAGGGTGTCCATGGACACGTTCGAAAAAACGAACAGGTCCTGAGTTGGGTCCGTGCGCGCCAGGACGTGCTGGAGCGTGGCCTTGAAGTCCTTGAGGTCCACGGCGCGGTCGGTGACGAGCAGGAACTTGGTCAGGGAGAGCTGGCCCTCGCCGAGGATGCGGAAGGCGCTGGCCATGGCCTCGCGCCGGTAGCGCTCGCGGACGACCGCGGCCGCCAGCGAGTGATAGCCGGTCTCGCCGTACGACCACAGGGTCCGCACGCCCGGCATGACCAGGGGGAACAGCGGTGACAGCAGCTCCTGCAGCAGATCGCCGATGAAGAAGTCCTCCTGCCGCGGCTTGCCCACCACGGTGGCGGGATAGATCGCATCCCGCCGGCGCGCCAGCCATTCCACCTCGAAGACCGGGTAGTCGTGGCGCAGCGAGTAATAGCCGTAGTGGTCGCCGAACGGGCCCTCGGGCTTGCGGAGGCCGGCGGGCACGCGGCCCACGAGCGCGATCTCGGCGGTGGCCACCAGCCGGTGGGGCCCCGGCCCGTCGCACAGGGGCAGCTTCTCTCCGGCGATGAGGGAGGCCAGCATGAGCTCGGGGACGTTCTCGGGAAGCG
>DAINRN010000242.1:0-5939 GCA_036741815.1 Acidobacteriota bacterium | reverse complement strand
GGTGGCGATCACGCGCAAGGCGACGTCGTCACAGGCGTCGTCCCCGGGGTCGCGATGGAGCACGGCGTGGGGCTCCGGAGGGACGCGGTCTTCTTCGGGGAGGGGGTCGCCCGCCGCCGCCCACGCGTCGGCGAAGGCGTCCTCTATGTCGGCCAGGGCGGGCCCGCGCACCTCGACCCCGGTATCCCGCCATGGGTCACGCCCCCGCTCGGGCTCGCCCACCCACATCCGGCCGACGCACAGCCCGGTCACGAACCCGATTTCGTGGTCCACGGAGATCATCTTGCGGTGGTCGCGGCTCGTCCAGCCGAACGGGCTCTGGAAGCGCGGCGGGTTGTAGCATCGCACTTCGACGCCGCCCGCGCGCAGGCGGTTCCAGAAGCCGCGGGAGGTCTTGCCGAAGCCGCCCAGCCAGTCGTAGAGCAGGCGCACGCGCACGCCCTCGCGCGCCTTGGCCATGAGGGCGTCCGCGAAGAGCAGCCCCTGCGCGTCCTCGTGGATGATGTACATCTCGAAATGGATGGTCCGCCGCGCGGCGGCGATGGCGTCCAGCCACCGCGGGTAGTTCTCCGTGGCGTCCTTGAGGAGGCGGACGCGGTTGCCCTCGCGCAGCCGGGCCCCCGAGGCGCGAGAGAAGATCTGGTCCGCGACCTGACGCAGGCCGAGGAGGGCGGGGACGGCGTCGGCGCGGCGCGCCTTCACGATGGCCGGGGTCATTGGGCGATCGCGCGTGGGCACGCGACCAGCGCGGCAAGAAGAGGGGCGAGGGCGCGCAACCTGTTTTTGATGATATACGCTTCGCCCGAGTTCCAACCGTCAAGGAAGCGAGGACCGTGAAGACAGATGCCCCGGCCGTGGACGAAACGACCCTCTGGCGGGTCATCCTCGCCTCCAGCCTGGGCACGCTCTTCGAGTGGTACGACTTCTATCTCTATGGCTCGCTGGCCGTATTCTTCGGCGAGCTGTTCTTCCCGCCCGGCAACGAGCGGGCGGCGCTCCTGGCCAGCCTGGCCACTTTCGGGGCCGGGTTCGGCGTGCGGCCGCTGGGCGCGGTCGTCTTCGGGCGCATCGGCGACCTGATAGGCCGCAAGTACACGTTCCTGGTCACCATCGTGACCATGGGCCTGTCCACCGCGCTCATCGGCTTCCTGCCCACCTACGCCAGCGTGGGGCTGGCCGCGCCGGTGGCGCTGGTCGCGTTGCGGCTTGCGCAGGGCCTGGCCCTGGGCGGCGAGTACGGCGGCGCCGCCACCTACGTGGCCGAGCACGTGCCCGACGACCGCCGCGGCTACTACACGAGCTTCATCCAGACGACCGCGACGCTCGGCTTCTTCCTCTCGCTCGGCGTGATCGGCGCCTGCCGGGCCTACTACGGGCCGGCGGGCTTCAAGGCCTACGGCTGGCGCGTCCCCTTCCTGGCGTCCTTCGTCCTCCTGGCCGTGTCGCTCTACATCCGGCTGAAGATGAGCGAGTCTCCGCTGTTCGCGAAGCTCAAGCACCGGGGCCAGGTGTCCAAGAACCCGCTCAAGGAGAGCTTCGGCAACCGCCGCAACCTGCGATTCGTCCTGCTCGCCCTCTTCGGCGCCACCGCCGGGCAGGGTGTCGTGTGGTACACGGGGCAGTTCTACGCGCTGACCTTCCTGCAGAAGCCCCTGAACCTCGACTGGCGCCTGTCCTACTCGCTGGTGGCCGCGGCGCTCCTCCTGGGGACGCCCTTCTTCGTCGTGTTCGGAAAGCTGTCGGACCGCATCGGCCGGAAGAAGATCATGCTCGCCGGCTGTCTGCTGGCGGCGGTGACGTACGTCCCGCTCTACATGGCCATGAAATGGCTGGCCAACCCCGCGATGGAGCCCAGCGTGACGTCCCTGCCCGCCGCCAACATGGCAGGGCTGGTGCTGATCCTCTTCGTGCAGATGGTCTACGTGACGATGGTCTATGGGCCCATCGCGGCCTTCCTCGTGGAGCTGTTCCCGACGTCGATCCGTTACACGTCGATGTCGCTGCCCTACCACCTGGGCAACGGATGGTTCGGCGGTTTCCTGCCCTTGATCGCCACCGCGCTGACCACGTCGCAATGGGCGCGGGACGCCTGGGGCGGCGGCGCCATATACGCCGGGCTCATCTATCCGATCGCGGTCTGCCTGATGACGTTCGCCGTCGGCGGCCTGTACATCCGGGAGACCAAGGACCACAAGATCGACACCCCCATCGCGCCGTCCTGACGTGCGCGCCCGGGACCAGCTCATCGGGGCGGTGCTCCTCGTCGGGGCCACCGGGCTCGGCCTCTACCGGATCGCCGAGGCCAAGAACGAGACGACGGCGGGAGGCGCGGTTTTCCGGCTGGACGAGTCGCGGCCCCTGGAGATGGCCGCGTTCGGGGTGGTGCGCGCGGAGATCACCCAGATGGGCGACCCCGCCCTGGCGGAGCGGCTGGAGCAACTGCGCCGGGACGGCGAGATCTGGGTGGCGCCGAAGCTGGGGCCGGGGCACTGGGCGGTGTTCGTGGAGTCGCTGCGCCTCGTCCGGCGCATCTACGTGCGGCAGCAGGCGCTGCTCGACCCGGTGGCCCACCTCTATCGGGTGCCGCGCCCGGACATCCCGCCGCGCCACCAGCAGGCGCATGCCTGGATCAACCTGGCCGGCGCGCTGCGCCACGAGCTGGCCCACCGCGACGGCGCGACCGAGGAGGCGCCCGCATACGACGCGGAGATCGCCTGGTACGAGCAGCTCCGGCGCTCTCCGTTCCTGGCCTCGCTCCAGGGCGAAGAGCGGGAGGCCTGGGAGTGGGGGATCGACTCGGCGATCCTCAGCGCGCAGAAGGCCCGCGACATCGCGGCGTGAGCCGGGACACGCGGCCCCGGCTTTCGGAAGTACACTGGTTGCGAATCGATCAGAGGATAACGATGCTCCAGCTCATCCCGGTCAGGCGCGGCCGAGTGCCGACTCTGCTCCTCCTGCTGGCGCTTGCGCCCGCGCTCGCCTTCGGCGCCCCCGCGTTGCCCCCGGCCGGCGATGGGCCGTGGGTGGTCAAGGCCAGCTTCCAGGAGCGCAGCCAGGTCGACCGCTTTGCCGGCGATTACGAACCGTGGGAGGTCCACCACGACCAGGGCTACTTGATCGTGGACGTGGACCGCGCGGGGTGGCAGCGGCTGGTGGACCTCGGCTTCGCCGTCGAGCTGGACGCGGCGCGCACCGCGGAGCTCCTCAAGCCGCGCGTGCGGCTGCCCGGCCAGGGGATCGAGAGCATCCCCGGCTTCCCGTGCTACCGCACGGTGGAGGAGACGTTCGCCTCGGCGCAGGCCATCGTGAACAACCACCCCAACCTCGCCACCTGGACGGACATCGGCGACAGCTGGGAGAAGGTCACGGCCGGGGGCCTGCCGGGGTACGACATGATGGTGCTCCGCCTCACCAACCTCTCCATCCCCGGGCCCAAGCCCAAGCTCATCTCGACCGCGGCCATCCATGCCCGTGAGTACACGACGGCCGAGCTCATGACCCGCTTCGCCGAGCACCTCGTGGACCAGTACGGCGTGGATCCCGACGTCACCTGGTTCCTGGACCACCAGGAGGTGCACCTGATCCTGCAGGCGAACCCCGACGGGCGCAAGATCGCCGAGACGGGCGTCTCCTGGCGGAAGAACACCGACTCCGACGACGGGTGCGGATCGCCCAGCACCTGGGGGACCGACCTGAACCGCAACTACCCCTTCCTCTGGGGCTGCTGCGGTGGCTCGAGCGGCAGCGCCTGCTCCGAGACCTATCGCGGGCCGAGCGCCGCGTCGGAGCCCGAGACCCAGGCCGTGCGTGACTACGTGCTCGCGAACCTCCCCGACTACGGCGATCCGTGGGGGACCGGCCTGCCCAGCCCTCCCGACGCTTCGGGGATGTTCCTCGACATCCACAGCTACGGGATGCGCGTGATGTGGCCGTGGGGGCATACGACTACCGTGGCGCCCAACGGCACGCAGATGCAGACCCTGGGCCGTAAGTACGCCTACTTCAACAACCACAGCCCGCACCAGGCCGTCTACCTCTACGTCACGGACGGCACCACGCGGGACTTCGGCTACGGCACGCTCGGCGTGCCCACCTTCACCTTCGAGCTGGGGACGGCGTTCTTCCAGAGCTGCTCGTACTTCGAGAACACGATCGTGCCCACGAATCTTCCCGCTCTCCTCTACGCCGCGCGCGTGACCCGCGCGCCCTACATGTGGCCCGCGGGGCCGGACGCGCTGGGCGTGGCCACGAACCCTCCGGGCAGCGTCAACATCGGCCAGCCCCTCGACGTGCTCTCCACGCTCGACGACACCCGGTACAACAACACCAACGGCGTGGAGCCCGTCCAGCCGATCGCGGCGGCGGAAGTCTACGTGGACACGCCGCCCTGGAGTCCGGGGGCGACACCGGTGGCGCTGGCGGCGGTGGACGGGGCCTTCGACGAGACGGTGGAGGCGGTCACGGGGACGGTTTCCACGCTCGGGTGGGCGCCCGGCAGGCACACGCTCTTCGTGCGCGGCCGCGACTCGGCCGACAACTGGGGCCCGGTGAGCGCGGTCTTCATCGACGCGGTCGTTCCCGTCGAGCTGATCGGCTTCGGCGTCGAGTAACGGAGAGACAAGACCGGTCCTGATGGACCGGTGGACTACTCATACCTAAGCGCTTCGATCGGGTCGAGGCGTGAGGCCTTCACCGCCGGCCACAGGCCGAAAACGACGCCCACGGCCGTGGACACGCCGAAGCCGAGCAGGACCGCCCAGAGGGGAGCGGCGGCCTCGAACGAGAAGGCCACGCGCGCGACGAGCGCTGCTCCCAACCCCACCCCGATCCCCAGGGCCCCGCCCACGCCGGTGAGCGTCACCGCCTCCACCAGGAACTGGGTGGCGATGTCCCGGCGCGTGGCCCCGATGGCCTTGCGCACGCCGATCTCCCGGGTCCGCTGGGTGACGTTGACGAGCATGATGTTCATCACCCCGACCCCGCCCACCAGCAGCGCGATGCCCGCGATGATCAGCATGGCCGCGCCGACCCCGCCCGTGATCTGCTGGAACTGCTCGAGCTGGGCCTGGCTGGTGAAGAGCGCGAAGTCGTTCGGCTGGTTCGGGCGCAGGCCCCGCCGCGCGCGCAGGATCGCGGTCTCCTCCTCGATGAGGGCGGGGACGTCTTCCGCCCGGCGGGGCACGGTCGCGATGTGGATCGTGTCTCCGTGCCCGTTCTTCACCTCGGGGAACTGCTCGTCGAAGGTGGTGATGGGGATGGCCACGAAGTTGTCGTTGCTGCCGAACATCCCGCCCTTGTGCTCGAAGATGCCGATCACGCGGTAGGGCACGCCGTTGACCGTTATGACTTCGTCCACGGCGTCGCGGTGCGGGAAGAGGGCCGCCGCCACGTCGGTGCCGATCACGGCCACCCGCGCGGCGTGCGAGAGGTCGGCGTCGGTCAGGAAGCGGCCGTCGTCCACGAAGTGCGTGTTGGCCTCGGAGTAGTCGGGGTTGGTGCCCAGGATCAGCGGCCCGTTCGCCTCTTCCCGGCCCGCCCGCACCTGGATCTGGCCGCCGAAGAGGTAGCGCTCCTGGGACACCGCGGCCACCAGCCTGGACAGGCGCTTCAGGGCCAGGGCGTCCTCGATGGTCAGGTCCCGGCGGTTCCGCTGCTCCTCGGGCGGGCCGCCGGGGCCGCCGAAGCGGGGCTCGTACTTCTGGAACTGCACCAGGTACGTCCCGAACTGCGTGAAGGAGGAGACCACCTGGTTGTTGAAGCCCACCACGAAGCTGACCATCATGATGACCGTGGCCACCCCGGCCACCACCCCCAGGAGCGTCAGGAAGCTCCTGAGCTTCTGCTCGCGCATGGCGATGAAGGCGAAGGTCACGTTCTCGCGCCAGGAGATCCGCCAGCGCCCGCCCGCCATTTTTTTGTTAATGATGCGGCGACCACCG
>DAINRN010000241.1:1227-5940 GCA_036741815.1 Acidobacteriota bacterium | reverse complement strand
CACGAACTCCCTCGGGCTCGGGCGGGCGCTGTGGGTGTTCGGGTTCTTCCAGATCTTCTCGAACCTGGGCTACGCGCTGGTGGCGCAGGTCGGTGCCAACAAGCCCATCATGTACGCCGCGGTCGCTTTCGAGCTGGGGTCCACCGGCCTGGGGAGCGGGGCCTTCGGCGTGCTGCTCCTGCGCCTCACGCAGAAGCGCTTCTCCGCCACCCAGTTCGCGCTGCTCTCCAGCCTCTTCTCGATACCGCGCGTCCTGGCCGGGCCTCCCGCCGGCCTCCTGGCCGACGCCATGGGCTGGCGCGACTTTTTCATCCTCACGCTCTTCACCGGCATCCCCGGCCTGCTCATGCTCGCGCGGTTCGTGCCGTGGAGCGTCCGCGAGCCGGAGTTCCATGTGGCCCCTCCCGCCCGCGGCCGGCCGGTGGGCCGCCGTGAGCTTATGGCGAAGGCGGCCGTAGGCGCCGCCGTGGCCATCGTGGTCGGCGTTCTCACCATGGCCACCCTCTGGGGGATCCGCAGCTACCGGGCCAAGCACGGCTTCCATTTCCTGCACCAGATCGGCGAGGTCCTGCAGCCCCAGACGCTCGGCGCCTGGACCACGCTCATCGGCATCCTCGTGATGGGGCTCACCGTGGCCCTGATGACGGCGGCCACGCTCGTGGCCCGGCGGGGCCTGCGGCGCGCGGCCGGGGCCTCCGCCAGGGAATGAAGCCGGCCCCGGAGGCGTAGAATCGTTGGGGGCCGCCGCCGCGCTCGTCCGGCGACGGCGGGGAACCCGGGAGGCTCGAGCGGTGTCGAAGGGTATAGCGGCACGCGCGGAGATCGCTATGGCCTCGGCGGATATGGCTCTCTCGTCGTCCGAAGCCCTTCCCCGGGAAGGCGCGTCCGACGGCCTCCTCCTCGATCTCTGCCGCGGCGGCGATCCCCAGGCCTTCGCCCGCCTGGTCGCCCTCCACGAAGGGATGGTCTTCAACCTCGCGGCGCGCCTCCTCGGCGACCCGGAGGAGGCCAAAGACGCCTCGCAGGAGGTCTTCCTCCAGGTCTTCCGCACCCTGGCGCGGTTCGAGGGGCGCAGCAGCCTGCGGACCTGGATCTTCCGGATCGTGGTCAACCACTGCCGGAACCGCCAGCGGTGGTGGCGGCGCCGGCGGAAGGACCGCTGCTGCGCGATCGAGGACCTGACGCCCTCGCAGGAGGCGCGCCTGCCTGCGGGCCCGGAGGGCGAGAGCCCCTACGAGCACGCCCGGCGTGGCGAGGAGGCCCGTCAGGTCCAGGCGGCGCTGCTGCGGCTCTCCTTCGACCACCGCGCGATCCTCCTGCTCCGTGAGGTGGAAGGGTTCACCTGCGAGCAGGTGGCGGCGGCGCTACGCCTGCCCGAGGGCACGGTGAAGAGTCGGCTGGCCCGTGCGCGCGACGCGCTCCGCCGGCAGCTCGAAGGCACCCTGGGGAGCGCGCGGCCATGACCTGCTGCGGCGTGCGCCGGCGCCTGTCGGCCTACCTGGACGGGGACCTTCGCCCCGCCGAGGCCGGGCGGGTGGGGATCCACCTGGAGGCCTGCGCGGAGTGCGCCGAGCGGTGGCGAGCGCTGCGGTCCGCGCTGGGCGCGCTTTCGGCCCTGCCCCGGCTGGAGGGCTCCGACGGGATCTCCGCGCGGGTCCTGGACCGCCTTGAGATGGAGCGGCGCGGCCCGGGCTTCGCCCTGCTCGTGCGGCGATGGGGAGCCGCCCGCCCGCTGATCATCCCGAGCCTCCTGCCGGCCGCGCTCATCCTGATGGTGGTCCTGGCGGGAGCGCTCGCCCTCGACCGCGTCACCGATCCCGGGCCGCTGCCCGAGGTGGCGGCGCGCGGCGGAGCGGAGACCTGGAGCCTCAGCGCGCCGTCCGGGAGCGAGGGCAACCCGCTCTTCCCGTCGGCGGGCGTGACCGCCCCGCGCGCGCGGGGCGCCGCCTTCCCCGATCAGGTCGTCCTGACGGAGATGGCCGAGGGCACGCTCTTCGTGGAGACCGTGGTGGCCCGCGACGGGACGGTCTCGACGGTGACCCTCCTCAACGGCGACTCGCGCCAGGCGCGCCCGCTCCTCGAGGCCTTGCGGCGGGAGCGGTTCGAGCCCGGGCGGCTGCGCGGCCGGCCCGTGGCCGTCAGCGTCTACCGACTGATCAGCCGCATGGACGTGCTGGCCTCGATCACCTAGCCGGCTAGTTGACTGTCCTTCTGCCCGTGGGTCGAGGTCCGTGGAGGCTCCGATGCAGGAAGGCGCTACTCCACGGTGAAACGCATCAGCTCTACCGGGACGATCCGGCCGTAGCGCTGGCCGAAGACGCCGAAGCTCGAGCCGTCCTGTGTGTAGCCGTAGCCGTGCCAGACGACGACGAAGTTGCCGGAGGAATCGGAGGCCACGGAGGGAATGTACTGGTGGCTCGTCGTATAGGTGTTGACACGGAACTCGGGACCGAGGGGGGTGCCGGAGCTGGCGTAGCGCTGGCCGAACACGCCGGTGTACCAGCCGTCCTGATTGTCGCTGTCCCAAACGACGACGAAGTTGCCGGAGGAGTCCGCAACGACGGACGAATTGCGTTGAGGTCTCGTCGTGTGGGTGTTGACGCGGAACTCGGGGCCGAGGGGGGTGCCGGAGCTGGCATAGCGCTGGCCGAAGACACCCCAGGCATAGCCGTCCTGGTAGCTCGTCCAGACGACGACGAAGTTGCCGGAGGCGTCCGAGGCGACGGACGGACCGTACTGACTGTCCGTCGTGTAGGTGTTGACGCGGAACTCTAGGCCGTCCGGGGCCCCGGAGCTGGCGTAGCGCTGGCCGAACACGCCGCTTGCCGAGCCGTCCTGCCCCCCGTAGTTCGTCCAGACGACCACGAAGTTGCCGGAGGTGTCCGCGGCCACGGCCGGACGGAGCGGAAAGCTCGTCATGTAGGTGTCGACGCGGAACTCGGGTCCGAGGGGGGTGCCGGAGCTGGCATAGCGCTGGCCGAAGATGCCGAGGGGAACAGGGAAGGGGTACTGAGGCTTCAAGCTAGACCAGACGACGACGAAGTTGCCGGAGGAGTCCGCGGCGACGGACGGACCGAATTGGGAGTCCGTCGTGTAGGTGTTGACGCGGAACTCCGGGCCGAGGGGAGTGCCGGAGCTGGCGTAGCGCTGACCGAAGACGCCGCCATTCGGGTCGTCCGGCTGGGAGCTCGACCAGACGACGACGAAGTTGCCGGAGGAATCGGCGGCGACGGATGGATCCTGCTGGTCGTCGGTCGTGTACGTGTTGACTCTGAACTCGGGCCCGAGAGGCACTCCGGAGGCGGCGGAACGCTGGCCGAAAACGCCGCGGGACGAGCCGTCCTGCAGGTTGCTGTGCCAGACGACGACGAAGTTGCCGGAGGAATCGGCGGCGACGGACGGCTGCCACTGAGCGCTCGTCGTGTAGGTGTTGATGCGGAACTCTGATCCGAGGGGATCCCCCTGCGGCCAGGCGGTGCGTGGAATGGACACGAGCGCGAAGAGAAAAAGGGCCCCAGTGCGGCGCATCGGCACTCCCTCTGGGCGAGAGTTGTCGGTGGGAACAACGAAACTTGGCACATCACTTCGTTAGAAGTCAAGCGTTTTGTGGTGGCGCATCCCGAACACCCGCTGCATGGGAGCCGACGCCTTGTACGTCTTTCGCTGCGTTGGCGACGATCCTGCGATCGGTACCGTCCCCGCATGAGGCTTCGGCGCGCGGCCTCGCTGCTGGTCTTCCTCCTTCCGCCGGCTGCGGCAAGTCGAAGCCGGGGCGGGTCATGGTCCCGGGACTCGACGGCATGACCCGCAACGTTCGACCTGCTGATGTCGGAGGGGAAGCTCCCGAACTTCGCCAGGCTCCGACAGCAGGGGTTTACGCGCCGCTCCAGTCTGCCGAGCCCATGCTGTCGCCGATCCTGTGGACGACGATCGCGACCGGGAAGACGCCGGACCTGCACCGCATCAGGCACTTCGTGGCGATCAACGAGGCGGGGGGGGCAGCTTCCGGTGACGAGCCGGATGCGGAAGGTGAAGGCGCTCTTGTCATCCTGAGCGAAGCGAAGGATCTGCAATTCCGGGTTGGCAGATCCTTCAGGCCGTTGGCGAGACGACGGCCTTCAGGATGACGAGTCCTACTCCACGGCCAAACGCATCAGCTCTACCGGGACGATCTGGCCGTAGCGCTGGCCGAAGACGCCGAAGCCCGAGCCGTCCTGGTTGAAGTAGCTGTCCCAGACGACGACGAAGTTGCCGGCGGAGTCGGCGGCGACGGACGGATAGCCCTGACTGCTTATCGTGTAGGTGTTGACGCGGAACTCTGGGCCGTCCGGGGCGCCGGAGCTGGCATAGCGCTGGCCGAAGACTCCATCGTACGAGCCGTCCCCGCGGCTATTCCAGACGACGACGAAGTTGCCGGCGGAGTCCGCCGCGACGGACGGACCGCTCGGAAAGCTCGTCGTGTAGGTGTTGACGCGGGACTCGGGTCCGAGGGGGATGCCGGAGCTGGCAAAGCGCTGGCCGAAGATGCCGACGGGGACGAAGCCGGGGTACACGAAGCCAAAGCCCGACCAGACGACGACGAAGTTCCCAGCGGCGTCCGATGCGACGGAGGGAGAGTTCTGATTGTAGGTCGTGTAGGTGTTGACGCGGAACTCTGGGCCGTCCGGGGCCCGGAGCTGGCGTAGCGCTGGCCGAAGACGCCGCCAGTCGGGT
>DAINRN010000241.1:0-1217 GCA_036741815.1 Acidobacteriota bacterium | reverse complement strand
GCCCGGCTGGAAGCTGTCCCAGACGACGACGAAGTTGCCGGAAAGGGGGTCGGCGGCGACGGACGGAGACCGCTGATTGTAGGTCGTGTAGGTGTTGACGCGGAACTCTGAGCCGTCCGGGGCCCCGGAGCTGGCGTAGCGCTGGCCGAAGACGCCGAACGACGAGCCATCCTGGCCGCTGCTGTTCCACACGCCGACGAAGTTGCCGGAGGAGTCCGCCGCCACGGACGGAGAGAACTGCCAGTCCGTCGTGTAGGTGTTGACGCGGAACTCGGGGCCGAGGGGGCTGCCGGAGCTGGCGTAGCGCTGGCCGAAGACACCGAAGCCCGAGCCGTCCTGTCCGTCGCTCTCCCAGACGACGACGAAGTTGCCGGAAGGGTCGGAGGCGACGACAGCACTGACTTGCTCGTCCGTCGTGTGGGTGTTGACGCGGAACTCTGGGCCGTTCGGGGTCCCGGAGCTAGCGTAACGCTGGCCGAAGACGCCGCGGGCGGAGCCGTCCTGGTTGCTGCTCCTCCAGACGACGATGAAGTTGCCGGAGGTGTCGGAGGCCACGGATGCTCTGTCCTGATAGTCCGTCGTGTGGGTGTTGACGCGGAACTCCGGGCCGAGGGGATTACCCTGCGGCCAGGCGGCGCGTGGAATGGACATGAGCGCGAAGAGGAAAAGGGCCCCAGTGCGGCGCATCGGCACCCCTCTAATACGAGAGTTGTCGGTGGGAACAACGAAGCCTGGCACGTCACTTCGTTAGAAGTCAAGGCGTTTTGTGGTGGCGGCTCCCCAACACCCGCCGCATGGGAGCCGACGCCTTGGACGTCTTTCGCCACGTTGGCGCCGATCCTGCGAATCGGTACCGTCCCGCATGAGGCTTCGGCTCGCGGCCCTCGCTGCTGGTCTTCCTCCGTCTCGCCGGCTGCGGCAAGTCGAAGCCGGGGCGGGTCATGGTCCTCGGCCTCGACGGCATGGACCCGCAGACGGTCGATCTGCTGATGTCGAAGGGCAAGCTCCCGAACTTCGCCAGGCTCCGACAGCAGGGCGCCTACGCGCCGCTCCAGTCGGCCGAGCCCATGCTGTCGCCGACCCTGTGGACGACGATCGCGACCGGGAAGACGCCGGACCTGCACCGCATCGGGCACTTCGTGGCGGTCAACGAGGCGGGGGAGCAGCTTCCGGTGACGAGCCGGATGCGGAAGGTGAAGGCGCTCTTGTCATCCTGA
>DAINRN010000240.1:5595-5959 GCA_036741815.1 Acidobacteriota bacterium | reverse complement strand
GGACCGCGCGTACGAGCGGCCGGTGATCTCCGGATGCGCGGCCACGAGCGCGTCGGCCGCCTCCGCCAGCGTGCGCGGACGGCGTCCGGGCTCGGTGTCGAGGCAGCGGCGCAGCAGCTCCGTGACGGGCGGCGGGAGCGGGACCACCATCTCCCCGGGCGCGCCGAGGGCCTGCTCCAGGGCGAAGGGCGCCGCGGGACCCATCTTCCATATGCGGGCGCCCACGAACATCTCGAGGACGCAAAGGGCCCAGCTCCACACGTCGGTGCCGCGCGTCAGGTTCTTCCCGGCCCACTGCTCGGGGGACATGTAGCCGGGCGTGCCGCCGGCCCCGCCGGGCGCCATCGTGGTGTGGTCGCCGTGC
>DAINRN010000240.1:0-5585 GCA_036741815.1 Acidobacteriota bacterium | reverse complement strand
CGCCGGCATGGGCGCCGCCACGCGGGCGCGGGCGAGGCCGAAGTCGGTGACCTTGGCCATGCGGTCCGCGGTCAGCATCAGGTTGCCGGGCTTGACGTCGCGGTGGACGAGCCCCTGCTCGTGCGCGTAGTGCAGGCCCCAGGCGAACTGGATGGCCACGTCGAGGATCGCCTCGACGGTGACGAGCCGCCGGGCCTGGATCGCGTCCTGCAGGCTCCCGCCGTCCACGTACTCGGCGAAGACACGGGGCACGCCCTCGACGCGGCGGACGTAGTAGCAGGAGACGATGTGCGGGTGCAGGCCGAGGGTGACCCAGGTCTCCGCCTCGCGCTCGAACGCCTCCGCGCCGCCCACCGCTTCGAGGGCCTTGCCGAGCGGCACCTTCACGGCCAGGTCGACGTCCCAGCCGCGGTGGCGCACGCGGTAGACCCGGCCCATGCCGCCCTGGCCCAGCACGCCCGTGACCTCGTAGAGGCCCAGGACCACGTCGCCGACGTTCCACTCGGCCGCCATCGCCGCAGCGGGCGCCGGCACCGCCTCCGCGATCGTGGGCCGGGGCACGGGTGCAGCCTCGGCCCGCGTCGGGGCCGGGACGGCCGCGGAAGGCCCGGGCTGCCCGGCGGCGGACGCGGAATCCAGGACGCGGAACGACACCTGGCAGCGGCCGCAGCGCACGGTGCGGCCCGCGACCGTGGCCGGCGCGTTGGCCTTCGCCCCGCACGACGGGCAGGTGATCTTGAGCGGCGGTCCGGGAGGCGAGACCGCCATCAGAGTGCCCGCCGCAACGCGTCGCGGAACTCGGCTGCGGTGGCGTAGCGCTGCGACAGGTCGTCGGCCACCGCGCGGTCCACGACCTGGGCCAGGCGCTCCGGGAGCCAGGGGTCGCGCTGCCGCAGGGGAAGCGTCCCGCCCGACAGGATCACGGTCAGCGGGTCGGCCTCGGGCAGGAAGTCGCGCGGGTAGCGCAGCGTCAGCATGTGGTAGAGCGTGGCGCCCATGCTCCACACGTCGCTGGCCGGGCGGAGCAGCCGGAAGTGCGTGATCTGCTCGCGCGGCATGAAGTACAGCGTCCCCGCCACCATGCCCGTGGCCGTCATCCCGGAAAGGCCCGCCAGCTCGAAGCTCTTGGCCAAGCCGAAATCGGCCAGCTTCGCCGTCTTCATCTGCGCGTCCACGAGGAGGATGTTTTCCGGCTTGAGGTCGCGGTGGACGAAGCCCTCCGCGTGCGCGTAGGCCAGCCCTTCCAGGGCCTCGAGCGTGACCCGCACCGCCGCCTCCACCTCCAGCGGGTTCTCGCGCTTCAGCAGGACGTGGGCCATGCTGCCGCCCGGGCAGTACTCGAGGGCGAAGTAGAAGGTGTCGCCCTCCAGCCCGTGCTCGTAGAGGGTGACCACGTTGGGATGGCGCAGGCTCGCCGTGACCTCGATCTCGCGCGCGAACGTCTCGCGGGACTTGGTGTCCACCACCACCTCGGGCCGCATCAGCTTGAGCGCGACCACGGCGCCGTCCGCCCGGCGCATGGCCTTGTACACGGATCCCATCCCGCCGCGGCCCAGCAGGGGGCCGATCTCGAAGCCGGCGATCGTGGCCGGCGGGGCCATGGGCGCGGGCGTGACGGCCCCGCTGTCATGGTGCGGACCGCTGTCCGGCTCCGTCCCCTCGACGTGAACCTCGAACACGGTCGTCCCCACGCGGATGCCGTCACCGTCGCGGAGGTCCACCTCGGGCCAGCGCTGCTGGCGAGCCTTCTCCAGCGTCATGGTCCCGCGCCCGCCGTACTTCGTCCCGTTGACGTACGTGCCGTTCATGCTGCCCAGGTCCCGCAGCCGCGCCTCGGGCGGGTTCACCTCGAGCAGGAAGTGGTGACGGGACGCGGTGGTGTCCGCCTCGGCGAGCTGCGCATGGCAGTCGGGCGCGCGCCCGAACAGGAAGGTGTCGTGGTCCTCGAACGCGAACTGCCGTCCCTGGATGGGCCCGGCCACGACCGCGAGGCACACGCGCCCCGGCATTGGACGGCAATTATAGAGGTGGGCGCCGGGGGCCTGTTCAGAGGTGTGAACTACGTCACTCCACAGCGAAACGCATCAGCTCGAGCTGCGTCTTTCTTAACAGCGGGGCCCGGACTCCGTCTTCTCCGGCCGTACCCTGGAATCAGGGGCACCACCCAGGGCCCACACCATCGCTGCTGGGCAGCGAAAGGAGAACCAAATGAGACGGCAGTCGAAAATCTTGATCTGGGCGCTGCCGGTGATCATGACGGGGACGCTCGGCTTGATGGCCTGCAACGACAGCACCGAACCCTCACCAGTCACCGTGAACGTGACCTTGCGCGAGTTCAATATCACCCTCCACCGCGCCAGCGCGCCGAGGGGCACCGTCATCTTCCACGTGACCAACGCCGGCGAGGACACGCACGAGTTCCTGGTGATCCGCACGGAACGGGCGCCGAACGCCCTGCCCACGGAAGCCAACGGCAGCTACCAGGAGAACGGGCCCGGGACGCAGCTTCTCCAGGAGATCGAGGAGGTCCCGCCCGGCGCGACGAGGGACCTGACGATCGACCTCACGGAGGGGAGCCACGTCCTGATCTGCAACATGGTGATGGTCGAGGCCGACGGCACGGTCGAGGTCCACTATGCGCTGGGCATGCGCACGGCCTTCCGCGTGGACTGAACCGTTGATGGCGTAGGGGCACGGCGCACGGTGCCCCTACGCCGGGCCCCTACTCGACGTTGAACTCCATGAGCTCGACGGGGACGATTGGGCCGAAGCGTTGGCCGAAAACGCCGTTGTTCGAGCCGTCCTGCCCGAAGCTCTGCCAGACGACGACGAAATTGCCGAAGGAGTCGGCGGCGACGCTGGAAAAGGATTGATTGTTCGTCGTGTACGTGTTGACGCGGAACTCCGGGCCGAGGGGCGTACCGCCGCTGGCGTAACGCTGGCCGAAGACTCCGAACAGCGACCCGTCCTGCGAATAGCTCCGCCAGACGACGACGAAGTTGCCGGCGGTGTCGGCGGCGACGGTCGGATAGCCCTGACCGCCCGTCGTGTACGTGTTGACGCGGAACTCCGGGCCGAGGGGAGTGCCGGAGCTGGCGTAACGCTGGCCGAAGGATCCGACGGCCGAGCCGTCCTGGTAGCTCCGCCAGACGACGACGAAGTTGCCGGCGGTGTCGACGGCGACAGACGGATTTTGCTGGTAACCCGTCGTGTACGTGTTGACGCGGAACTCCGGGCCGAGGGGTGCGCCGGAGCTGGCGTAGCGCTGGCCGAAGATGCCGTAGCTCGAGCCGTCCTGCGTGTAGCTGATCCAGGTGACGACGAAGTTGCCGGAGGAGTCGCTGGCGACCGAGGAATTCCCCTGATTGGCCGTCGCGTAGGTGTTGACGGGGAACTCGGGGCCGAGCGGCGCGCCGGAGCTGGCGTAGCGCTGACCGAAGACGCCGTAGCTCAAGCCGTCCTGTGTTTCGCTGTGCCACACGACGACGAAGTTGCCGGCGGAGTCGGAAGTGACGTCCGGATTGCCCTGAATGTCCGTCGTATACGTGTTGACGCGGAACTCGGGGCCGAGCGGCGCGCCGGAGCTGGCGTAGCGCTGACCGAAAACGCCGAAGCCCGAGCCGTCCTGTGTGTCGCTGTTCCAGACGACGACGAAGTTGCCGGCGGAGTCGGAAGCGACGTCCGGCTGGGACTGAACGACCGTCGTGTACGTGTTGACGCGGAACTCTGGGCCCTGAGGGGCGCCGGAGGCGTCGTAGCGCTGGCCGAAGATAGCGCTGAGCGAGCCGTCCTGGGCATTGCTCTGCCAGACGACGACGAAGTTGCCAGAGGAATCGGAGGCGATGGCCGGGACGTACTGGGCGCTCGTCGTGAACGTGTTGACCCGGAACTCGGGGCCGACCGGATCCCCTTGCGCCCAGGCGCCCGTTGGGATGAGGAGGAAGAGACCGAAGACAAACGACAACAGGTGGCGCATTCGGCGCCTTCTTTCCAAAACCGACTCAGCGGGAAAGTCTGGGGCACCCTACGCCCCTGCGTGCCCGGGAGTCAACAGCTTTATTTTGGGCTTTATTTTGGGCGAATCATCACCCGTCGACGGCGACGCTCCGAAACGCGCTAATCGATCCTGAAATGCACAAGCTCGACGGGAACGATCTGGCTGTATCGCTGGCCGAAGACGCCGTGGACCGATGCGTCCTGACTGCTGTACCAGACAACATTACGTTCGGCATCCCCGCGTTGACGGGCCCGTTGCGAACCGATACTTTGTCCGCATGAGCCTCGGGCGTGCGGCCGCCGTGCTGGCGATCTCGCTGATCGTCGGCGGGTGCAGCCGGTCGAAGCCGTCGCGCGTCATCGTCCTCGGACTCGACGGCATGGACCCGCGGACCGTCGATCTACTGATGTCCGAAGGGAAGATGCCGAACTTCGCGAAGCTGAGGAAGGACGGCGCGTACGCGCCGCTCGTGTCCGCCGAGCCGCTGCTTTCGCCCGTCGTGTGGACCACCATCGCCACCGGCAAGGGCCCCGACCAGCACCGCATCGGGCACTTCGTGGCCGTCAACGAGAAGGGCGATCAGCTCCCGGTCACGAGCGCCATGCGGAAGGTCAAGGCGGTCTGGAACATCCTCTCCGACGCCGGGCGGCGGGTCGCGGTCCTGGGCTGGTGGGCGACCTGGCCCTCGGAGAAGGTGAACGGCGCGATCGTAAGCGACCACTTCGCCTATCACTTCCTCTTCGAGCAGGGGCTGCACGGCGATGCCAGCGCCGAGGGCAAGACCTGGCCGCCGGAGCTGGTGGACAAGCTGCGTCCCCTGGTGACGCGCCCGCAGGACCTCACGCCCGCCGACCTGGCGCCGTTCGTGAGCGTGAGCCAGCAGGAGTTCGACCGGCCCTTCGACCTGAACGACGAGCTGAGCGGCTTCAAGTGGGCGCTCTCCACCACCATGACGTACCGCAACGTGGGCCTGGACCTGTGGAAGAAGGAGCGGCCCGACACGATGCTCGCCTACTTCGAGGCCACCGATTCGACCGCGCACCTCTTCGGCCACCTGTTCCGCGTGTCGAACCTTTCCGGGGACCTGGCCGAGCAGCAGAAGCGCTACGGCCAGGCCGTGGAGGCGATGTACGTCTACGCCGACCGGATCGTGGGCGACTTCCTGGCGGCCCTGGACGACGACACCACCCTGATCGTCCTGTCCGACCACGGCTTCGACCTCGGCGCGCTGCCCGACGATCCCAGCAAGCTGCGCAACATGCGGCGCGTCAGCGAGAAGTTCCACCGCGTGCAGGGCATCGTCTATATGTGGGGCCGGCACATCAAGGCTCGCACGCGGCTCGACAGCCCGTCGATCCTCGACATCGCGCCCACCATCCTGGCCCTGAACGGCGTGGCCCCCGCGCGCGACATGCCGGGACGCGTCCTGAGCGAGGCCCTCGACATGAAGCCCCCGACGCGGATCGCGAGCTACGAGGAGAAGCTCGTCCCGGTCGAGGAGGTCGGCACCGACCCCGCCTACGAGGCGAGCCAGGACGACGAGTTCAACCGGCGGATCGGCGCGACGGCGATCGGCAAGCTCTACTCC
>DAINRN010000239.1:253-5968 GCA_036741815.1 Acidobacteriota bacterium | reverse complement strand
TGCCTCCCAGCAAGCGCCCGATGCTGGTGGCGTTGACGAACACCGTGTGGTCCATGGTCCCCCCGGGGTTCACGATGTCCCTCGCGCGGCCCGATAGGCCGTGGCCACCTCGCGGGCGGGCCCGTCCGCGGCCACGCGGCCCTCGTCCAGCCAGATCAAGCGGTCGCACTGCCCGACCAGGAACTCCAGGTTGTGCGAGACGAACACCGTGGTCGTCCCCGCCCTCATGAGGCGGCGCATCCGCGCCACGCACTTCTCCATGAAGAACTCGTCGCCCACACCGAAGACCTCGTCCACCAGCAGGACCTCGGGCTCCACGTCGGTGGCCAGGGCGAAGGCCAGGCGCGCGTACATCCCCGAGGAGTAGTTCTTGACCGGCTCGTGGATGAAGCCGTCCAACTCGGCGAACTCCACGATGCTCGGAATCTTGCTTTCGATGTCGCGGTAGGAGTAGCCCATGAGCGCGCCCGCGAGGTGGGCGTTCTCCACCCCCGACAGGTCGGCCTGGAAGCCGATGCCCAGCTCCAGGAGCGGGACCACGTGGAGGCTGCCGTCCACGTAGACCTTCCCAGCCTGCGGCGTGATGACCCGGGCCAGGACGCGCAGCAGGGTGGACTTCCCCGCCCCGTTGCGCCCGATGACGCCCACGTGCTCACCGCGGCGCACGGTGAGGGAGACGTCCTGGAGCGCGCGGTGCAGGGCGGGCCCGCGGCCCTTCACCAGGCCCGCCAGCGCGTGCTTCAGGCTGCGCTCCTCGATGGCGTTCCTGCGGAAGCTGACGTTCACGCCTTCCAGGCCGAAGACGTCCGCGCCGGGCTCGGGCCGGCGGCGGCTCGCGTGCTGCAGCAGGCGGCTCACAGGTAGAAGTAGAACTGCGCCCGGGACTTCCTCACCAGCAGGAAGCCGGCCAGCAGGCTGAAGGCCGCCACCCCGAAGGACACCGACCAGTCCGTGGCGCTCGGCCACGCGCCCTCGTAGAGCGGCTTCTGGAAGAGCGCCGCAAAATAGGTGACGGGGTGCCAGACGATCATCGCCCGCTGGATGGAGTGGCCGGTGAAGAGGTCGGGCTTGAAGAGGATGGGCGCGGTGAAGAAGGCCAGCATGAGGGCGATCTGCACCACCGGGCGGATGTCGCGGAAGAACGTGAAGAGCGCCGCGCACACGAGCCCCAGGCCCAGGCCGAGCATCGACCAGGGGATCGCGGAGAGCGGCAGCACCAGGCAATGGATCGTCCACTGTGTCTTCAGGGCTGCAAGGAGGATGAACACCACCACGAAGGAGAAGCCGAACTCGGCGCTGGCCACGATCCAGCGCGTCACGGGGAGCGCGAAGGGCGAGACGGGGAGCTTCTTCAGCAGCCAGTCGCCCTGCACGATGGAGTCCATGGACGTGGTGACCACCTTCTCGAAGTAGCGCCAGGGAACGAGCGCGCTGAAGAGGAAGACCGCGTAGTCCGAGATGCGCATCCGGTTCACTACCGAGAAGACGAAGCTGAGCACGCCCAGGAAGAGGCCCGGCTCGAGCAGGTTCCAGAGAAAGCCGAGGGCCGTGTAGCGGTACTTGAGCTTGAGCTGGCTCTTCGCGTAGAGCCAGGTGAATCGCCGGGACGCGCGGTCCATAGCTCGCCTCCTAGTGGACGCGCGCTCCGCCGGCCGCCGCCGAGCGGTCGAAGCGCGTCTTGCCGATCAGGTCCGCCACCGCGGCCGCCACGGTCAAAGGACCGATCTCGCCCAGGCACACGCTCTGGCGCAGGCCGGTCAGCGCGCACGGGATCTCCTCGTTGCGCCAGCAGGGCACGCAGCGCAGGTCGCGCCGGACGTCCACGAAGCGGACACGGGGATAGTCGGACGTCCGCACCGCTCCGTCCGTGGGCCCGAACAGCCCCACCGCGGGCAGGCCGAGGGCCGCGGCGAGGTGGACGAAGGACGAGTCGGGGGCGACGAGCGCACGGCAGCCGCTGGCCAGCGCCGCCGCCTGGCGGAGACCGAGCCCGTCCACCTTGAGGGTATTCGGGAAGTCGTAGCCCGGGATCGGCCGGCTGTCGAAGAGCAGCACGACTTGGCTTCGCGCCAGCGCCTGGACGAGGGCCGGCATGTGCGGGTAGTCGCGGTACGTCTCGTCGGAACGGAGCTGGACGCCGATCACGCTCTCCCCCAGGAGCCCGCGCGAGGCGAAGAAGCGGTCGCGCTCGGCCCGCTCCCCGTCGGACACGAAGTAGCGGGGCCGCCGGTCCATGCGCCACAGCGCGGGGCCACGGGTCCCGAGGGCGCGCGCGAAGATCTCGATCCGGTTCCGCCGTACCCGGGGCGCGGTCAGGCTCTCCGTGCGGGCGGCCGGGCAGTCGGTGAGGTTGAACCAGCGGTCGTAGCCCGTGGGGTCCAGCTCGGAGTGGATGTCCACGAGCTCCACGTCGTCGTTGCCCTGGAAAAGCGGGAAGAAGCGGCGGGGCACGGCCAGGTGGATGGTCGCGCGCGGGTTCTTGACGCGCAGGGCGTGGAGGCCCGGGGTCAGCATCAAGAGGTCGCCCAGGCCGCCCATGGCGCGGGTCACGAGCAGGCGCGCCTCCTCCGCGCGGGCCGCGGGTCGCGGCGGCGGCCGGTCCGCGCCGCGGCGGCCCTTGCGCGTGTACTGCCCCAGGTACACACCCGCCAGGAGTCCGCGCTCGAGGGGCCGCCGGAGCCTGCGGCCCACGATGCGCGCGGGCAGTCCCAGGCAGATCCAGTGGACGAGGTAGACGAGCTTGTCCCAGGCGCCCGTGTCGCCGCTCAGCAGCACGCGCGCCGAGCGGCGGTAGGTCCGGCGTACGAGCTCGAGGATACGGCGGCGGTCGTCCAGGCTCTTGTAGAAGGCCTTGAGGCCGTCGAAGAGCAGGCGCTTGAAGAAGCAGACCTGGCCCGTGAGCAGCGACGTGCGGGCCAGCTCGAGGGTCAGCCGCGAGACCAGGTTGCGGTCGGAGACGAGGTCCATCCTCTCGTAGAGACCGCGCAGCGTGGCGTGCGCCTCGGCCACCTGGCCCATGGCGCTCTGGACGTTCGCCTTGTGGAGCAGGAACTGCGGGTAGAGGTCGGGAAAGGACTTCGCCCCCAGGTCGAGGGCCAGGTCGCAGTAGTCCAGCGCGTCCGCGAGCCGGACCTCGTCGAGCAGCAGCCGGGACCACTCGAGGAGGGACAGGAACAGCTCGCGGGGAAACGTGCCCTCGTTGCGGCAATGCGCGACGAACAGCGCCACCACCTGCTCGAGGAACTCGATCTCCTCACGGATGATGGCCACGGCCTCGCGCGACGTGGACCGCAGCCGGGCCACCCCGCCGCGCACGACCTGGCTCAGGACGTAGCGGCTGGCGTACCTGGCGCGGTCCGCGGGCCGGAAGCGCCTGAAGATGCTGTGGACGCGCTCGGAGTGGCCCTGGAAAGCCATGTACTCGAGCTGCGAAGGAGTGGGCGTATCGTCGACCCCCAGACCGGACACCGGCTGGTCTTGGCTGCTCATGCCTCTTTCAGGGTCACGACGACGCGCGGGACGACGGCCTCGCGCAAAGCCGAAAACTCGTTCTGCGTTCTTCGAGCCGACGAGGCATGCCTCGCTGTCCTGAGCAAACGCCGTGCCCGGCGGAAGTGTGCCCCGTTAAGGACTTCCGCCCCCACAGGCATTACCGGATTGGTAAGGCTTACGTCCTGCGAAACGCACGAACTCAAGAAGTGGCATCTGGCCCCCTGCCCCAACGCGAGGAAGCGAGGCCGGAACGGTCGCGCGTGGGATGTCGGCGGACACTGCTGTTAGCATGCTTCGCAACCTGGAGGCCTTGATGGTGGACGACCGGTCCTTGATCGCCCGCCTCGGCCTCGGCCGCCCCGAGCTGCGGGCCTGGGCCCTCTACGACTGGGCCAACTCCGTCTTCATGACCATCATGATTCTCGTGTACCCGATCTACTTCATCCAGGTCGCTGCTGCAGACCTTGCGCCCGTCGTGGCGACGGCCCGCATCGGCTTCGCCACCGCCATCGCCATGACGATCACCGCCGTGCTCTCACCGATCCTGGGGGCGATGGCGGATCACGCGGGCATCAAGAAGCGGATGTTGGCGCTCTGCCTGGGGTTAGGGGCGGTCTCCGTCGCGGCCCTGTACTTCGTGGGGCGCGGAGAGTGGGTACAGGGCGCCGCGCTCTTCATGCTTGGGAACATCGGGGTATCGGCCAGCATCGTCTTCTACGAGTCGCTCCTCCCCCACATCGCGAGCCACGACGAGGTGGACCGGGTTTCGATGGCGGGCTACGCCGCCGGGTACCTGGGCGGCGCCCTGCCCCTGATCGCGTCCCTGATCGCGATCCAGAAACCGGAACTCTTCGGGATTCCGGACGCCGAGACGGCCATGCGGCTCTCGTTCGTGGGCACAGCCGTCTGGTGGATCGTCTTCTCCATCCCGCTCTTCCGCACCGTGCCCGAGCCGCCGCGGGCGCCCCACGGCGCGGAAGAGGCCGGCCGCAGCCTGCTGGCCGCGTCCTTCATCCGCCTCGGCCGCACCCTGCGTGAGCTGCGCCGCTACCGGCAGGCCTTCCTGTTCCTGCTCGCCTTCCTGCTCTACAACGATGGCGTGAACACGATCATCCGCATGGCCTCCGCCTACGGGACGGAGATCGGGATACCACGCGGCTCCCTGATCGCGGCCTTCGTCATGATCCAGTTCGTGGGCATCCCTTTTTCGTTCCTCTTCGGCGCCGTGGCGGGCCGGATCGGGGCCAAGCGGGCCATCTTCATCACACTGGCCGTGTACCTGGTCATCGCGGTCTGGGGGTACTACCTGAAAACGACCTTCCAGTTCTTCGTGCTGGGCTTCCTGGTGGGGATGGTGCAGGGCGGCGCCCAGGGATTGGGCCGGTCCCTCTTCTCCACCATGATCCCCCGCCATCGATCCTCCGAGTTCTTCGCGTTCTTCTCGGTGTTCGAGAAGTTCGCCGGGATCTTCGGCCCCGCGATCTTCGCGATCATGGCCATGGCCACGGGATCGAGCCGCAACGCGATCCTTTCCCTCATCGCCTTCTTCGTGGCGGGAGGGGCGCTGCTGGCCTTCGTGGACGTGGAGGCGGGCCAGCGCGCGGCCCGCGAGGCGGAGGCCGCGGCCGCGGGCGGGTAAGGCCCCCGGAAACGAAGTAAGATCGAGCCCCGGATGGAAGGGATGAGGGGCCCGAGGTCCACAACCGCTCTCGCCTCGGCTCTCCTCGCCCTGGCCCTGCCCGCCTGCTCCATCAAGAAGCTGGCCGTGAACTCGCTGGGCAACGCCCTGGCCGAGGGCGGGTCCAGCTACGCCAGCGACGACGATCCGGAGCTCGTGCGGGAGGCGGTCCCCTTCGGCCTCAAGACCGTCGAGGCCCTGCTCGAGGAGTCGCCCCGCCACAAGGGGCTGCTCTTCGCCGCGGCCAGCGGCTTCACGCAGTACGGCTTCGCCTTCATCCAGCAGGACGCCGACTTCGTCGAGGCCCAGGACCTGGCGCGCGCGACGGCGCTGCGGGGGCGGGCCCGCAAGCACTACCGGCGCGGCCTGGAGTACGGGCTGCGCGGCCTGGAGGTGGATCACCCCGGGTTCCGGACCGCGCTCCGCAACGACCCCGCCCTGACTCTCGAGATGCGGTATTGGACGAACTCGAGCCTGCGCCGCATTGCGGGTGCCTGGCACTACACGGAATCTCGCCTGGACGGCGCCAAGCGTCGCCCCACCGA
>DAINRN010000239.1:0-243 GCA_036741815.1 Acidobacteriota bacterium | reverse complement strand
CCCGCCGCCGCCCTGGCGCCGATGCGCAAGAAGGACGTGCCCATGCTTTTCTGGACGGCCAACGCGTGGGGCGCGGCCATCTCGCTGGCGAAGGACGACGCGGAGCTGACCGCGGACCAGAACCTGGCCGAGGCCCTCATGCGCCGGGCCCTGGCCCTGGACGAGGGATACGAGCGGGGCTCGGTCCACGACTTCTTCATCGCCTACGAGGGCGGGCGGCGGTCCGTCGGGGGATCCGTCGAG
>DAINRN010000238.1:0-5987 GCA_036741815.1 Acidobacteriota bacterium | reverse complement strand
ACGGGCGCCGACGTCGAAGGCGGCGGTGATCTCGACGACCGCCTCCAACCGGCGGCGCAGGCCGCGGCGCACGCCCACCCCGACGTCGACGCGATCCGCGAGGACGAGCGGCAGGTCCGAGACCAGCGGAAGGGCGCCCGGGCCGGCCATGATCGTCCGATCACCCAGCGGCGGCCCCCCGGTGCGCGTGTAGGCGGCCGAGGCCAGGAAGTCGTACCGGCCGCTCCGCCACTGCGCGGTGAGGCGGGCCGTGGCGTCGGCGGCCCCGGTCCCCGCGCCCGACTGCAGATCGGCGATCTTCCGGCTCAGCGGCAGCTTCAGCTCTCCACCGAGGGCGAGGGCCGGCCGCGCGCCGCGGGCCTCCAGGAGGCGCAGCTTCAGCCCCAGGACGACGTCGCCCGGCACGAAGGCCTCGAACCGCGCGCTGCCCCGCTTGTTCACGTAGGGCGTCGCGGGGAAGAGCGCGTAGTGGGGCTGGGGCGGCGCCGAGCCGGAGAGCACGATCAGGTCCAGCGGTGGCGGGGGAAGGACGGGCGGCTCCGGCAGCGAGGCCACCCGGCTCACCGTCCACCGGCCGTAGGTCTCCAGCCGGGGCGCGAGACCGGCGCCCCAGGCCACGCCGTAATCGAAGAGGTCCAGCCCCAGCGGGTCGCGGTCGCGGTTGTCGAGGGCGAGTCCGACCGTGAAGCGGCCCGGGGCGAGGGTCGATGTGTCGGGAAGGGTGAAGAGCCCGCTGCCGGAAAGCGAAGGCGCGGGTGATGGCCAGGGTGAAGGCGAGCCGACTGGCGCCGGTGCCGGCGAGGCCGGAGGCGCGGCCGGGGCCGAGGCGGGAGAGGCGGGCGCGGTCGCGCCGAGCGCGACGAGCGCCACCAGCGGTGGCCACATGGCTGGGATGCGGCGCGCCGCCGCCGCGGTCAGGCGGGCACGCGTCCCGCCAGGCTGGCCACCACGCTGGCCAGCTCGGCCAGTTCCACCGGCTTGGTGACGTGGGCCTGGAAGCCCGCGGCGATCGCGCGGCGGCGGTCCTCGTCCTTCGCGTAGGCGGTGAGCGCGGCCGCGGGCACTCGTCCGCCGCGGTCCTCGTCGAGGGCCCGCACCTTGCGGATGAGGGCGTAGCCGTCGTCGCCGGGCAGGCCGATGTCGCTGACCAGCACGTCCGGCTTGTCCTGCTGTATGGCGGCCAGGGCCTCGCTGGCCGACCCCAGGGCGGTCACCTCCGCCCCGTAGTTGCGCAGGGAGAAGCTCAGCAGGTCGCGGGTGTCGGCCTCGTCGTCCACCACCATGACGCGGACACCGTCGAGCCGCACCGCCCCTTCCTGCTCCGCCGCGGCGTCGGGCGCGGTGCGCTGGGTGCCGGTGGCGGGGGAGATGGGGAGCTCCACCGTGAGGGTGGCGCCCTTTCCCTCCCCGGCGCTCTCGGCGCCCACCGTGCCTCCGTGCAGCTCCACCAGGTGACGCACGATGGCCAGGCCGATGCCCAGCCCCCCGTGGGCGCGCGTGCTCGTGCTGTCCGCCTGCCGCAACCGGTCGAACACGTGGGGGAGGAACGTGGCCCGAATCCCCTTGCCCGTGTCCTTCACCCGCAGGCGGGCGTGGGAGTCCACGCGGGTGAGCTCGACCTCCACCCGTCCGTCCTTGGGCGTGAACTTCACCGCGTTCGACACCAGGTTCCAGACCACCTGCTGCAGCCGGTCGGGATCCCCCACCATGGCCGAGGCCACGGGGTCCAGGCGGGACTCGATGCGGATGCCCTTGGCGTCCGCCGCGGGCCGGACCGCTTCGATCCCCGCCTCCACCACCGCCACCAGGTCCATGGGCCGGACCTCGATGCGCAGCTTGCCCGTGATGATCCGCGAGACGTCCAGCAGGTCCTCGATGAGCTGGGTCTGGGCGCGCACGTTGCGCTCGATCACCTCCAGGCCGCGGGCGGTGGCGGTCTCGTCCAGGTCCTCGGAGCGGAGGAGCCGGACCCAGCCCAGGATGGGGGAGAGCGGCGTGCGCAGCTCGTGGGAGAGCGTGGCCAGGAACTCGTCCTTGGCGCGGTTGGCGGCCTCCGCGGCCTGCCGCGCCTCCTGCGAGGCCTTGTAGAGCCGCGCGTTCTCCACCGCCAGCGCGGCCCGGCGGGCCACGTCCTCGGCCAGGCCCAGGTCCGACCGTCCGAAGGTCCGCTCGGACTCCGCGGCGATGAAGGTGAGGGTCCCCAGGCTCCGGCCGCGGGCCGTGACGGGGGCCACCATGAGCGACCTCGGGCCCAGGGCCTCGAGCGCCCTGCGGTGGTCCGCGTCCTGCGCGATCGCCTCCAGGTCCGCGGGCCGCACCTCCGGGATGATGACCGGCTCTCCGGAGCGGAGCGACTTGGCCTCGGGCGAGCTCGACCGGGGGCGCGGCGTCGCCTCCTTGAGCCTGGCCGCCACCCCGTGCTTGGCGGGATCGGCCAGCGCCACCTCCAGCCGCTTCACCCCGCCCTCCTCCTCGGCGATGTCCACGATGCAGCCGTCGGCCAGGAACGGCACGGCGAGCCGGGCCACGCGGGCCAGGGTGGCGCGGTAGTCGAGCGAGGCGGCCAGGGTGGTGCTCACCTCGGCCAGGAACGAGGCCCGGCGCTCCGACGACTCGGCGGACGTCCGCGCGAGCTGCTCCCTCACCAGCTGCACGCGCTCCTCCTCCGCGCGCTTCTGGGAGGTGATGTCGCGGGCGAACATGTAGAGCAGGCCTTCCCGCGCGAACGCGGAGGCGGTCCAGCCCAGCCAGCGATAGCTGCCGTCCCTGCTGAGGCAGCGGTTGTCGAAGGAGACCACGGGCGCGCCCTGCTTCAGCCGCTCCAGGTGCGCGGCGGTGGGCTCGCGGTCGTCGGCGTGGACGAGATCGAGGAGCGGCCTGGCCTTCAGCTCCTCGTCCGTGAAGCCCAGGATCTCGTGCCAGCTCGGGTTCAAGTCCTTGACGCGGCCGTCGAAGCCCGCCACGCACAGCATGTCCACGGAGAGGGCGAAGAAGCGGTCGCGGCGCGTGTTCGACCCCTGCCGGTCCACCTCGGCCAGCCGCTTCTGGAAGGTGTTCTCCTGGACGTCCCGGCGCTCCTGCGCCTGGCGCCGCATGCGCGCGGTCTGCTTGTAGAGGTCCACGAACACCCGGACCTTGGTGCGGAGGATCTCGGGGTCCACGGGCGTGCGGATGTAGTCCACCGCTCCCAGCGAGTAGCTGCGCGAGACGTACTTCTCCTCGTCGTGGGCGGTGAAGAAGATGATGGGCGTGTGCTCGGAGCTGGGGCGCTGGCGGATGAAGGTCGCGGTCTCGAAGCCGTCCATGCCCGGCATGTTCACGTCCAGGAGGATCACCGCGAAGTGCTGGTTCAGGACGTGCTTCAGGGCCTCCTTCCCGGACTGGGCCTTCACCAGGTTCTGGCCCAGCTCGGCCAGGATGGCCTCCAGGACGAGCAGCTTGTCCGGGCGGTCGTCCACGAGCAGGATGCTCATCCTGTCCTCGGCGGCGGGGTCTCCCGTCGGCATGGTCAGGCGACCTTGCGGTAGAGCTTGCCGCGGTCGTCCAGCTCCTCGTACCGCGCCTCAAAGGGGGTGACGCGCAGCGACTCCTTGCCCCCCAGCCCCAGGTACCCGAAGCGCCCGAGGCTCTCGTAGAGCAGGCCGTGCACCCGCTCCTGCAGTCCGCGGTTGAAGTAGATGAGGACGTTGCGGCAGAGGACGGCGTTGAACTCGTTGAAGGCGCCGTCGGTGGCCAGGTTGTGGAGGGCGAACACCACGTTGCGGCGCAGCCGGGGCTCGAACACCGCCCGCTCGCGCTTGACCGTGTAGTAGCGCGAGAACGGCCCGCGCCCCGCGGCCTGGAGATAGTTCGCGGTGTTGACCTGCATCGAGGAGAGCGGGAAGTCGCCCTTCTCCGCCTGGGCCAGGAGCGCGTCGTTCATGTCGGTGGCGTAGATCCGGCAGCGCTCGTAGAGCCCCTCTTCCTCGAGGAGGATGGCCATGGAGTACACCTCCTCGCCCGTGGAGCAGCCGGCGTGCCAGAGGCGCAGGAAGGGGTACGTCCGGAGCATCGGCACCGCCTTTTCCCGGAAGGCCGCGAAGAATTGCGGGTCCCGGAACATCGACGTCACGGGGACGGTGAGGACGCCCAGGAAGCGCTTCCCGGCGGAAGGGTCGTGGAGCACCCGCTCCTGCAGGCGGGAGATGCTCGGCAGGCCCTCTTCGCGGACGTGGTGGCGGATCCGCCGCTTGATGGAGGCCAGGGCGTAGTGGCGGAAGTCGTACCCGTAGCGCTCGTAGATCGCCTCCAGGAGGAGGCGGACCTCGAGCTCCTCGAGGTCCAGGGCCCCTGCGGAGGGACGGTGGGCCGGACCTTGACCAGCGGGGACGGGCGCTCCTAGCGGTACAGCCATACCCGCAACAGCGTCAGCAGCTGCTCGGTGTCCACGGGCTTCGCGCTGTAGTCCGAGGCCCCGGCACCGATGCACTTCTCGCGGTCCCCCTTCATGGCCTTGGCGGTGAGGGCGATGATGGGCAGCGACCGGAAGTGGGGGAGCTTGCGGATGGCGCGGATGGTGTCGTACCCGTCCATCTCGGGCATCATGATGTCCATCAGCACGATGTCCATGCCGGGGTCCTTCTCCAGCATGTCCAGGGCGGCGTTGCCGCTCTCCGCGGACTGGACGTCCATCTTGTGCCGCTCCAGCACGCTGGTGAGGGCGAAGACGTTGCGGATGTCGTCGTCCACCACCAGGACCTTGCGCGCGGCCAGCACCCCGCTGTCGGTCTGGTGGAGCTTCACCACGATGTCGCGCTTGGCCTCGGGCATCCGCGCCGTGGGCCGGTGGAGGAACAGGGCCACCTCGTCCAGCAGCCGCTCGGGGGAGCGGACGTCCTTCACGATGATGGTCTGGGCCAGCTTCTTGAGCTGGGTCTCCTCCTTGCGCGTGAGGTCCTTGGCCGTGTAGACGATGACGGGCACGCGCAGTCGCGAGCGCGCGCCGGACTGCTTCTTCATCTCCGCCAGCAGGTCCAGGCCCGACATGTCGGGCAGGCCGAGGTCGAGCACCATGCAGTCGAAGTGCCGCCCCTGGACCGCGGCCAGGGCGTCCTTGGCCGTGCCCACCTCCGTCACCTGGACGTCGTCCCCGCCCACCAGCTCCACGATGGCCCGGCGCTGGGCCTCGTCGTCCTCCACGAGCAGCAGCGTCCGGACCTCGCGGTCCACGAACTCCTTGAGGGATCCGATGGCCTCGCTCAGCAGCTCCTTGGGCACGGGCTTGGTGAGGAAGGCCAGGGCGCCCTGGCGGAGGGCGCGCTCGGGCTCGTCGGTGATCGAGATGACGTAGACCGCGATGTGGCGCATCTCCGGGTCGTCCTTGAGGCGGTCCAGCACCTTCCACCCGTCGAGGTCGGGGAGGCTGAGGTCCAGGGTGATGGCGTCGGGCTTCAGCTCGCGGGCCAGGCTCAAGGCGACGGTACCGCGGGCCGCGGCCACGACCTTGAAGCCCTTCTCGTGCCCCATGTCCAGGAGGAAGCGGGCGAACGCGGAGTCGTCCTCGACCACGAGCATGACCCGGTCTCCGGGATAGATCGCGGCGCGGTCGTCCGCGATCTCCACCGCCCAGCTGGGCAAGGCGTCCGCGGGCGGCGCCGGCACGGCCACCTGCGGGAAGGTCAGGGCCGTCGCCTCGTCCACCGCCGCGCGCGCCTCGCGGCGCGGGGTGCGCACCGGCCTGTAGGTGACGGGCAGGTAGAGCGTGAAGGTGCTGCCCTCGCCGGGCGCGCTCTTCAGGTGGATCTCGCCGCCCAGCAGGCGCGCCAGCTCGCGGCTGATGGCCAGGCCCAGCCCGGTGCCGCCGAACTTGCGGGCGGTGCCGCCCTGCGCCTGCTGGAAGGCCTCGAAGATGATCTGCTGCTTGTCGGGCGGGATGCCGATGCCGGTGTCGCTGACGGTGAAGGCGACCACCGCCTCCGCCTTGTTGAGCGTCTCGTGGTCCATGGACC
>DAINRN010000237.1:3730-6004 GCA_036741815.1 Acidobacteriota bacterium | reverse complement strand
CCCCGGGCTCGTCGCGGACTTCTGGTAGAGGTCGCCCAGGCCTCTCCGCATCGACTGAAAGGCGATCCGGCCCCCGTCGGGCGACCACACCGGGCTGGAGTCCGAGGCCGGATCGAACGTCAGCCGCGCGGTCTGGCCCCGGACGAGGTCACGCAGCCAGATGTCGGCTGCCCTCCCGTCCTGGTCCACGGTAGTGAACGCGACCTGGCGTTGGTCGGGGGACAGCTCTACGGACGAGGTCCGCCCGGGCTCGCCGACGGTAGCGAGACGACGCCCGGAGCGATCGAGCCAGGTGAGCTGCCGGTCGAGGTTCGCGCTGCGATACGTGAGCAGCCCGGTGTCGGACACGCTGAACTCGTATCGATGGTTGTTCGCATTCTCGACCACCGCCTCGGCGAGGGCCACCGCGTCGCCGGCGAGGCGGAGATCCTTCGCGTCGAAGGGCTGCGCGAGCAGCGAGCGCCCGCGCACGAACAACAGGAAGCCCGGCGGCGCGTAGGCCGCGTTGGAGACGGCGGCCATCAGGTCCTGCGAGTCCTCCGAGCCGAGCATTCCGATCCGCAGGAAGTGGTCCTCGGTCTTGGCCGCATCGCCGAGGAAGAGGAAGTGACGGCCGTCGGGCAGGAAGGCCGGCCAGCGGTGCGCCTCCTCCCGGGGGAGGAGACGCGTCGCAGGCGTGGGAGTCCCGCCAGTGGCCGGCACACGCGAAAGGCCGGCCTCGCCCGAAGCGAAGACGATGACGCCTTCCCGACTCCACGTGCCGCCCCGGGAGCTCGGGGCCGCGCACACGACCTGGGGCGGGCCGCCCGCGGCGTCGATCCTCTTGAGCTTGCCTTCGGCGAAGAACCCCAGGGAACGGCTGTCCGGGGACCAGAAGGGCGTGGCGGCGCCGTCGGTGCCGGCCAGTGGCCGCGCGACAACCGAGTCGAGAGGTCGGACCCACAGCAGCGACTTGGCGTCCGGCGTGTATCCGATGAACGCGACGTGGCGGCCGTCGGGCGAGAGGGCCGCGGAATCGAAATACTCATAGGGAGCGGCGGCCGGCCTGGCCAGCGACAGCCGCATCGGGACGCCGGGTGCCGGCTGACGGCGCACGTAGGCGACGCCCAGGGCGATGAGGGCCAGGGCCATCAGCGCGACGGCCGCCATCCACCCGCGCTCGCGCGGCCTGCGTCGATCCACGGCCGCCGCAGGCATTCCGATTTCCGAGGCTCCGGCCGCGATCCACTTCAGCTCGGCCGCCAGGTCGTGGGCGTTCTGCCACCGCTCGTCGGGTTCCTTGGCCAGGCAGGTCCTCACGACGCGGTCCAGCGCGGGCGGCGACATCGGCTTCAGGGTGGTGATCGGGGGCGGGTCGTGCTCCAGGATGGCCGCGATCAGGCTCGCCTGGCTCTTGCCCTCGAACGCCCGTCTCCCCGTCACCATCTCGTAGAGCACCGCGCCGAAGGCGAAGATGTCCGTCCGAGCGTCCGCCTCTTTCCCCTCGAGCTGCTCCGGCGCCATGTATTGGAACGTCCCCAGCAACGTCCCCGCCTCCGTGAGGGGCTTGTCGCCCGTCGGCAGCGCGGAGAGCATCGACCCCGCCGACGCTTCCGGCCCCTTGAGCTTGGCCAGGCCGAAATCCAGGAGCTTCGCTCCCGATTTCGTGAGCATGACGTTCCCGGGCTTGAGGTCCCGGTGCACCACGCCTTGCCGGTGCGCCTTGTCGAGGGCGTCGGCGACCTGCACGCCGTAGCGCAGGACCGCGTCGCTCGGGAGCGGCCCCTTCTTCAGGCGGTCCGCCAGGGTCTCGCCCTCCAGGCATTCCATGACCAGGAAGTCGATCCCGTCCTGCCGTCCGATGTCGTGGAGGGTGCAGATGTGCGGATGGTTGAGGGACGAGACGGCGCGCGCCTCCCGCTCGAAGCGCTGGCGGCGGTCGGGGTCCGAAGCAAGAGAGGCGGGCAGGACCTTGAGGGCCACGGCACGGTCGAGCCGCGTGTCCTTGGCCCGGTAGACCTCGCCCATCCCGCCCGCGCCGAGCGGGCCGAGGACCTCATAGGGCCCGAGGCGCATCCCGGTGGCGAGCGTCAAGGCGTTCGTGCCCAGTCGCCGACGAGGTCGATCCAGTCCGTGCGCGGGCGGAAGAACAGCCCGTGGCGAAGCCCGGTGGTCAGCTTGACCTCCCTGGTCTGCATGCCCGGCGCGAAGAGCCGCGCGCACGGCCCGGCCATCTCGTCGCTCTCGTCGTAGAGTGACAGGATCCGGCCCTTCAACCTCGCGGCGCCCGCTTCG
>DAINRN010000237.1:0-3720 GCA_036741815.1 Acidobacteriota bacterium | reverse complement strand
CGGGGCCGCGGCCACAGCCGGCCATGATCACGAAATTCACGGCAGGGTCGGCCAGCTCCGAGGCCGTGGCGCGGGCCAGGAACCCGCCCTTCGAGAAGCCGGCCACGGTGATGTGATTGGCGGGGACGCCGGCCGCCACGAGCTTCCGCACCTGGGCCGCGACCTTTTTCGCGTAGTCCGGCCCGGTGTCGGGGCCGCGGAGCTCGCTGATGACCACGAGCCCCTTGTCCGCCAGGGCCGCCAGGATCGCGTCGTACTCGTATTTCCCGAAGTCCGGGCTCGTGGCCTGGCGCCCCTGCACCTCGAGGATGCGGCCGTGCAGATAGATGAGGTAGCGCGCCTTGGGATCGACCGAGGCCGGCACGTCGGCGTGGATGGCGCGCGTGGCGGCCCGGGCCTCGAGGCTCAGGCACGATGACAGAGACAGCACGACACCAACCGCGCGCCACAGGCGCATGACCATCACCTCGGGGCGTCCTAGAATACTTCGGGGCACCCGAGTTGTCGTTTCTGCGTCAAAGGTCGCGCCGCGAGTTCATGCGGGCCTGCTTTCGGGCCGGCCTGGCGCTGCCGGCCGCCCGCCTGCTCCCGGGACTCTCGTCCCTGGCCCGCGCCGACGTTCGCGGCAGGCCCGTCTTTCCCGACCCGCGGCGCGGCTGGCACGGCGACTCCTCGGTCGCGGCGGCGTTGCGGGCGGGACGACCCGACGGCCTTCCCGCGCTGCAACCCCCGCCTCCCTCTCCGCCGCCGCTGGCCCCGCCGGCCCCGCGCCTGGCGCAGCGCTTCCCCGACCTCCGCCGCCACTTCGTCTTCGAGTACTACCCGTGGTACGCGGCGGCGCCTTTCGTGCACTGGGACCAGTGGGACCGGGTGCCGCCGGACGACCTCGCCTCGAACTACGTCCCGCGGCTCGGGGCCTACGACTCGCTCTCGCCGCGGATCCTCGAGCAGCACGCGCGCTGGATCGCCGAGAGCGGGGCGGGCGCGATCAACCTGAGCTGGTGGGGGCCCGGCAGCCCCGAGGACCGCGCGGTGCCCGCGGTGATGGACGTCATGCGGGACCACGGCATCAAGGTGACGTTCCACCTCGAGCCCTACGACGAGGCCCACGCCTCGCTCTTTGCCGAGGACGTGCTGTACCTGCTCCGCGAGTACGGCGAGAAGCGCCGCTTCGACGCCTTCCTGCTGCTGGAAGGGCCGGGCGGCGCGCAGGGCCCCGTCTTCAAGGGGTTCCGCTGCATACTGCCGCCCGCCTTCATCGACTGCCACGGCGTGCGGCAGATCGTGCGCGACTACGCGCCGGACGACGCGTGGCGGCGGCAGACGGACTCGCTGCGCCGGACGCTGCGCGACGACTTCCGGCGCATCATCCTCCTCGCGGATTCCCTGGATTTCGGACGCACGCCCGCGGCCGGCTTCGATGGCATCGCCATCTACGACAACTTCATCGCGCCCGAGGAGTACGCAGGGCTCGCCGCGGGCGCCTCGCGGGCGGGCCTCGTCTTCTCCTTCAACGTGAACCCCGGCTTCGACTCCATCGACCCGCGCCGGGTCGATCCCGACAGCTGCTTCGAGCCCTCGGTCTTCGCCCCGCCGGCCGACGTCCTGGACTGGTCGTCGCCCCGGGACCGCGAGCAGGCCGCGTCGCTGTCCCGAGAGCGGATCGCCGCCTCATTCGACGCTACGCTGCGCGCGCAAGCGGACCCCTCCCTCGCCAACGACCAACAGGGCTTCCTGCTCGTGTACATCACCTCGTTCAACGAATGGCACGAAGGCCACTCGTTCGAGCCGATGATGGACGCGGACACGATCCCGCTACGGCAGCAGGTCTTTGGCTACCACAACCCGGCGCGAGGAGACTACCGGCTGACCCTGCTGGGCGGGCTTCTTCGCGACGTGCTGTCAGGGACCAGCCAGGCCCGCACGGAGAGGGTGGCTTGAAGCTCGTGGCGGGCGGCCCCGTTCATGGGGCCGCGGCGGCGAGCCGTGGATCGCTCGACAACAGCGCCGAATATTCCCTGGCTTTCTCGGGCCGGCCCCACGCCTTGTAGAGCTCGACGCGGCGTTGCAGCGCGTCGCGGCGGTGCCGGCTCCGCGCCCCGGGCCTGGCCTCCAGGATCCGGGAGGCCTCGACCAGCGCCGCCTCGGCCTCGTCGTATCGGGACAGCGCCGTGAGGCAAGCCCCAAGCAGGGTCGCGGCCTCGGCGATATCGGGGTGGTTCGGAGGCAGACCCTTGGTGCGGATGGCAAGGGCCTCGCGCAACAGCTGCTCCGCGCCTTTCGCGTCTCCCTTTTTCAACAGGACTCTGCCCAGCCCCACCAACGCCTGGGCGGCGTCGGGATGCCCTGGCGGCAGCGCCTTCCGCCATACTCGGAGCGCCTCGCGGTAGAGAGGCTCCGCCTCCGCCAGCCGCTGCTGGCCCGCCAGACACTCCGCGAGGCCGGTCACGCTCCAGGCGACGTACTCGTGGTCGTTGCCAAGGCGCTGGCGCCTCCACGCGAGGGCGTCGCGATGCATGGGCTCGGCCTCCGCGTACTTCCCACGCGCATTGAGCACGAAGGCCAGGTTGGTCATGGCTTCGGCCACGAACGGATGCTCATTCCCCAGGATCTTGCGCTGCAGGACAAGAGACTCGCGAAAGGCATCCTCGGCCCCTGCATAGTCGCCTTGTTCATAAAGCGCGATGCCGAGGGCGTTCAGATGCAGGGGATAGTCGGGATGGGTGGTGCCCGAGAGCTTGCGGCGCCGTGCAAGGCTCTCGCGGGCCAGGGCCTCCGCGGCCTTGTAGTCCCCACTGCGGTAAAGGACGTCCGCCAGGCCGTACAGGCTCTTCGTTACGGCCGAATCCTCGTCCCCCAGGAGCCTGCGCCGCAGGGCGAGGGCTTCGCGATGAAGGGTCTCGGCTCCCCCCAGGTCTCCCTTGCGGGCGAGCACGACGGCAAGGCTCGCCAGGCTGTCAGCCATCAACGGGTGCTCGTTACCAAGGACCTTGCGCCTCAGGACGAGAGCCTCTCTAAGACGGGCTTCCGCCGCTGTATAGTCACCCTTCGACGTGAGCACCCTGGCAACGTTGTTCAGGCTTGCCACTACATCAGGGTGGTCGTTCCCCAGCACCTGCCGGCGTGTCACGAGGCCTTCCTCGAGCAACGGCAGGGCCTTGTCATATAGCCCGAGGCGCATGTACACCCTGCCGATGGTGTCCAGCAGTGTGGCCCGTACCTCGGGTTGGTCCTTCAGCTCCGTCTCGATCCTGTCGGCTCCCTTGTCCAGCACCTCCCGGGCGGTGATCGTGCTACCACGCGCTTCCGAAGGGTCCGAGACATTGAACAGGTCGACGAGGAAGGAAGAGACCCTCTCCGACTTGGCCTTCTCCTTCTCCGCCTTCGCGAGAGCCCGGCTCACCCGGGCCGACTGCACCGCCATGCTGATCCCGAAGCCCACGATCAGCACCGCGACAGCGGCCGCGGCTGTGACGCCCAGGGCGTGCCGTCTCAGGAACTTCGCGGCCCGATAGCCGACGGTCGCCTTCCGGGCTTTCACAGGGAGCCCTTCGAGGTGCCGGCGGAGGTCTTCGGACAAGGCCTCCACGGACCCGTAACGCTTCTGGGGCTCCTTCCGCAGCGCCATCAGGACGATGTTGTCCAGGTCCCCCTGGAGCTTCCGTCGGAGCCTTTCCGGCGTGCCCTCGCGTGACCGGCTCACCGATTCCGGGGTGAGCG
>DAINRN010000236.1:0-6007 GCA_036741815.1 Acidobacteriota bacterium | reverse complement strand
CTCCTGCACCTGCTGGGCGACGCGCCGGCCCGCGTCGCGCTGGCCCGGGAACTTCACGATCAGCGGGATGTGGATGAGCTCGTCGTACACGCTGCGGCCGTGGAGCCACTGCCCGTGGTCCAGGAACTCCTCACCGTGGTCGGCCATGAAGACGATCAGCGCGCGGTCGTAAAGGCCGCGCTGCTTCAGCGCCTGGATGAATCGCCCGAACTCGCGGTCGCCGTAGGTGATCTCGCCGTCGTACTGGGCCACGAAGCGGTCGCGGTCCAGCGGCTCGCCGCGGTAGTCCACGCGGGGATCCACGGCGCTGTGGTCCGCCGCCGGGTGGGGCGTGTACATCCGGTCGAAGGGCGGGGGCGGGGTGTACGGCACGTGGGGATCCACGGTGTGGACGTAGAGGAAGGTGGGGAAGCCGGAACGCTCGTCCAGCCAGGCCAGGGCGCCGTCCACCACCGCCGCCGCCTCGACCATCTTCGAGGGCCGCTTCTCCGCCCCGTGTATCCCGTCGAAGAAGTCGAACCCCTGGTCGAAGTTCACACCCTGGAGGTAGATGATCGAGTTGGCGATGGTGGCGCCGGTGGCGTAGCCCTTGGCCTGGAGCATCTCCGCCAGCGTGACGTGCCCGGGGTCGAGACTGTCGCGGAGCTGGACCGCGCGGTGACGGCCGGGCAGCAGCGACGTGAAGAGCGAAGCCACCGAGGGCTTGGTCCACGAGGCCTGGGCGACCGCCGTCTCGAAGACGACCGCGTCCTTTGCGAACTTCGCCAGCTCGGGTGTCGTGTCGCGCGCGTAGCCGTACGGGGTTGTGTGGTCCGCCCGCAGGGTGTCCACGAGATAGATGACGACGAGCGGCGCGTCGTCGTCGGCGACGGTGATCCGGGGCGTGCCCCAGAAGGCGCGGCGCGAGTCCTCCGGATCCTCCTCGTAGCCGTGCGTCTCGAAGACGAGCTCCGCCCTTCCGGCGTACGCGGCGAGGTCCACGTCCGCGTCCACCCAGCGCCGGTCGCGTGGACGCTGGATGGGATCCATGAGCTGGGTGAAGACCGTCTTCTCCCGGTCCTCCTGCCGGACCTTGATCGTGAACTCCACGGCGGGCTGGTCGTGCCGCTCCTCGGGGACCCCGAGGGCGACGTTCAGGCGCGCGCGCGGAGGGATGTCCACGGTGTAGCGCAGGCGGCTGGGCGGCGAGGCGGGGACCGTGCGCCGGACCTCGTCGTCGATGCGGACCTGCTTGCCGGTCTGGCCCACGACCCAGGGCCGGTCGCGCCCGGCCACGCTGGCCTCGGCCAGGGCGGTCTCGGCGGCCACCAGGTCCAGCGCCCCGCCGCCCTTCCGGACGCAGCTCCCGAGCGTGGCCGCTCCCAGCGCGGCCATGGCCGCGGCCGCGAGCATCGCCGTCTTGTCCCTGACGCGCAGGATCCCTCCGAGCCCAGTCCGCCACGAGGGCGAAACCACAATTTCTAGCACGGGGTCCGCCTGGCCGCCAACCCGGTACCGGCACTCACCGCCGCGCCCGGCCCCGTGCTAAGGTCGCGCCGCCACGCGATGCGCGCCGCCGATACGGACGCCGGGCCTTCCGCCCGCCCCCTGCTGCTGATCGCGATCGCGGGTCTCCTGGCGCGGGCCGCCTTCGTGGCCCTCGAGCCCGCCACGCATCCCGTGGCCGACGAGCGCACGTGGACCAACTGGGCGGTGGAGAGCCTCGTCACGCCGCGGGTCTCGTTCTCGCCGCTCAAGACCCACATGATCTTCTACCCCCCGCTCTACCCGTACTTCATCGCCGTGCCCTTCGCGCTCTTCCACAGCCTGCAGGCCGTGAAGTGGGCGCAGGTGCTGGTGGGGGCGCTCCTCTCTCCCGCCGTCGGCCGCATCGGAGGGCGCGCCTTCGGAGCGCGGGCGGGGCTCCTGGCCGCGGGAATCACTGCCTTCTATCCCGAGCTCATCTGGTTCGCCGCGCACTTCTGGTCGGAGACGCTCTTCATGACCCTGCTCTGGTGGGCGATGGAGCGGTTGATCGCCGCCGAGGCCCGCGGGTCCGCGCGCGCGGCCGCCGCGGCGGGCCTGCTCTGGGGGCTGGCCATCCTTACTCGCGAGACGATCCTCTACCTCACGCCGCTGGCCGCGGCGTGGCTGGCCTGGAGCGGACGTCCGCCGAGGAAGGGCGGGCCCGCGCTCGCCTTCCTCCTCGGCGCCGTCCTCACCGTGGCCCCCTGGACGATCCGGAACTGGATGGTGTTCCGCGCGTTCGTGCCCGTGGCGACGTCGGGCAGCCTCGCCCTCTTCCAGGGCAACGCGCCCCTGACGCGACAGGAGGTCTACGACCGGTACGAGGCGGTCCACGGGCGCATCGAGCAGTACCGCTTCGCCAGGCGCGAGGGATGGAAGGCGATAGGGGAGCGCCAGCCGGCGTGGGCCCTCGAGAAGCTGCGCGACCAGATGCCGAACTTCTGGGAGGCGGACAGCCTCGCCCTCATCCACATCAAGCGCGGGGCCTACGGCGCGGTGCCCACCGCGGCGGCGGTGGCGGCGGCGGTGGCGATGATCGCGCCCTACCTCGCTCTCCTCGCGGGCTTCGTGGCGGGGGCCGCCCTCCTTCCCCTGGACCGGACGCGGGGGCTGCTCCTCGGGTTCCTCGTCAGCTACAACGCGCTGCACGTGGTGACCCACGGCTTCGCGCGTTACCGCCTCCCGGTGATGCCGGTGCTGTTCGTCTTCGCCGCGGCCGGATACCTGGCGTGGCGCGGAGGTGCCTTGGCCAAGGCGGGCGCGGCCCGCCGCGCGGGGGCCGCGGTCCTGGCCGTGCTCCTGCTGCTCTGCCTGGTGCCGAGCTTCCGCATGAACCTGGGACATCCCGCCTTCGGCTTCGCGGACCAGGCCGAGCCCGCGGTGCAGGAGCAGCCGACCCCGTGAGCCGTCGCCTCCACCTTGCCCTCGCCATCCTCTTCGGCGCGCTGGTGCGCGTGCCGTTCTGGGCGGAGGCCCTGCGCACGCCGGTGGACGGCGACACCGCGATCATCGGCCTCATGGCGCGGCACCTCGGCCGCGGGACGACCATGTGGGGCCAGCCCTACGGATCACCGCTCGAGGCCTGGCTGGCCGCGCCGTTCGTGGCCGCCCTGGGGACCACGGAGGAGGCGCTGCGCCTCTTCTACTTCCTCATGGGGCTGGGCCTCATCCCGGCCGCATACGGCCTGGGTCGCGCGCTCGACCCGCGGGCCGCGCTTCCCGCCGCATTCCTCATAGCGTGCCCGCCGCCCTACCTGCTGCTCCTCTCCGCCCTGCCTCCGCCCATGTATCCGGCGGCGCTCGTGCTCTGCGCTGTCCTGCTCGTCCTGGCCGTCCGCGTCGGCGCCCGCCTGGCCGCGGGTGGGCGCCCGCTCGGCCTCCTGGTCGCCTGGGGCGCGGCCGCCGGACTCGCGCTGTGGACGCATCTCATGACAGGGGCGGTGGTGGCCGCGAGCCTGGGATGGCTCTGGCGGCGCGCGGCGGGACGGCGCGCGGCGCTCCTGGCCGCGGTCGTCCCCCTCCTCGTGGTCAGCGCGGCCTGGTGGGTGCCCGCGCTGGCGGACGCCCAGGCCGCCCGCGTGGTCGGACCGTCGGACCGTGCGCAATCGACGGGAGACCACCTCAGGGAGGTCGTGCCCCGGCTCTACGTCCCGCTGGGCGGGCTGCTCGGCACGCACGTCCCGCTGGTCGCCGACGATGCCGACCACCTGGTCTTCGCGCCGGGATGGGCGGCCGTGGCGCTGGTCCTGGTCTACGGGATCGGCCTCGTCCGCGCGGCCCAGGCCAGCGCGGGCAGCGCGGCCGCGCGTCTCTTCCTGGCCGCCGCCCTGCTCGGCCTCCTGCTCTTTCCCTTCCCCGCGCGATCGAGCCCGGCCTCCATCCGGTTCCTGACGCCGCTGTACCTGCCGATCGCGGCGCTCGTGGCCTGGGGCCCCGTGGCGCGTGGGCGCCCCCGGCGATCGTGGATCGTGGTCCTCGCGCTCTGCGGCCTGCACCTCGCCGGCGCGACCCGGCTGCTCGCGGCCTGGAGGGTAGCGGACCGCGCGGCCGCGCCCTTCCTCCTTCCGGACCTGTCCCCGGCCCGGCGGGTCCTCGAGGCCCACGGTCTTCGGCGCGCCTATGCGTCGTACGGCCCGGCCTACCGCCTCACCTACGAGACTGGGGAGCGCATCGTGGTCTCACAGCCGTGGAACGAGAGGTTCCTCCACTACCCGCTGCCGTACCTGGACGAGGTGCGCTTCGCGACGGGCGTGGCCTGGATCCTCATCCCCGCGATACCGAGCGATCTGCCCGGTCCCCGCGCGTTCGAGGACCAGCTCGGCGCGGCGGGCGGGAGCTGGCGCCGCACGGACGCGGGGGCGGCCGCGGTCTACCACTCGTTCGTCCCGCCGTTCTCCCCCGGCGTCGAGCCGGTGCCCGGCGCGGGGCCGGCGGGGGACGGCGACCCGGGCACGGCCCTCGTGCCCGCGCCCACCGACGCTGTCACCCTGGCGCTGCCCGCGGCCGTTGCCCTCGACGGGGTGACGCTCGTCGCGGGCGCCGGCGGCCCGCGCCTTCCGCGGAGCATGGACGTCTCGGTCAGCGCGGACGGAGCGGTCTTCGAGGTCGTCGCGCGCCGGCGGCGGCGCGGGGAGCGCGAGGACCTGCGCTGGGTCAACGGCCACCCGCAGTACGTGCTGGACCACGACCTGATCGCGGTGCCCCTCGGCGGGCGCACGGTGGCCGCGGTCCGCATCAGCCCGGTGGCCTCCACCGACCCGTGGGCGGTCGGCGAGGTCCTGCTGCACCGCTCCGGGGATCCACGGCGAGGCCTGCCCTGGGACGAATGGCTCGACCCCGGCCTCGGCTGGACGGAGCGGAAGCAGGCCCTCACCGCCCGGCCGCGCCGGGACAGGGAAGACTGGTACTACCGATTGCTGCTGGCCTCGCGGCGCTGAGGCGCCCGGCTAGGGTATCGCGCCGTCGGGCGACAGCACGCGGCGGAGCGCCTCGGGGCTCACGGGCTTGGTGAGGTGCGTGTCGAAGCCCGCCTCGGCCGCGCGGCGCCGGTCCTCCACGCCGCCGAAGCCGGTCACCGCCACCAGGAGCTTGCCCAGTCCTTCCTGCCGGAGCCGACGCGCGGTCTCGAAGCCGTCCATCGTGGGAAGGCCGAGGTCGAGCAGGACCGCGTCCGGCCGGTGCGCGCGGGCGGCCTCAAGCGCGGCAGGACCGTCATGGGCCGTGTAGACGTCGTGTCCCCACAACTTCAGGATCTCGGCCATGGTCTCCGCCGAATCCACGTTGTCGTCCACGACCAGCACGCGACGGATTTTCGACTCAGGGCTCGACGGCATGGAGGGATCCACGCCGTCGATTTTAACCGACCGCGGCCTCCACCGCGGCGTACGCGCGGGCCACCTTCTCGGTGTAGCGGCTTTGGCTGTACTCGCGCTCGACGAGCGCGCGGCCGCGCGCCGCGCGCTGGGCGGCTTCCGCGGGATCGGCAAGAACCGCTCGGATACCGGAGACGAGACCGGCGGGAGTGGGATCGACGAGGAAGGCCATGGAGTCATCCATGACTTGCGTGTGCGTCGGCAGGCGCGTGGCCACGAGCGGCTTTCCCGAGGCCATGTACGTGTAGACCTTGAACGGCGTGTTCTCACCGCGCAGCCGCGGCGAGACCAGGACGTCGGCCAGGGCCAGGAAGGACGCGAGCTCGGCCGGAGGCCGCCGGCCCGCGAAGACCGTGCGCGCGGCCCCCGCGCGGGCGCCGGCCTTCAAGGCCTCGATCTGGGACGGCTCTCCGCCCATGAGCACGAACCACGCCTCGGGCACTTCGGCCGCCGCTTGCAGCAGCACGTCCACGCCCTGATACGGCTCCAGGTTGCCGGAGTACAGCACGACGGGTCCCGGGCCGATGGCGAGCGATCGGCGCAGCACCGCCGCGGCCGCGGGGTCCAGCGATGCGGCGTCCACGAGCGGCGGGTCCTCCACCTGGAAGACCCGGGCGCGCGGGGCCTGC
>DAINRN010000235.1:0-6013 GCA_036741815.1 Acidobacteriota bacterium | reverse complement strand
CGCCTCCCTTGAGCAGGTGCTCGAGCGTGGGCAGCGACGCGCGGATGCGGGTGTCGTCGGTGATGGCCCCCTTCTCGAGGGGGACGTTGTAGTCCACGCGGACGAAGACCCGCCGGCCCGGGAGGTCGCGCAGGTCCTTGACGGTGAGCTTGGCCAGGGGTCGCGCCCTAGACCCGGGCGGCGTCGCGCTGGGCCATGTAGTGCAGCAGGTCCTTCATGCGGTTCGAGAAGCCCCACTCGTTGTCGTACCAGGAGAAGACCTTGGCCAGGTTGCCGTCCACGACCTTGGTGAGCGGCGCGTCCACGATCGACGAGGCCGGGTTGCCGCGGAAATCGATCGAGACCAGCTCCTCCTCCGTCACCTGGAGGATGCCCTTCATGGGGCCGGCCGCGGCCTTCGTCAAGGCGCCGTTCACGTCCTCGGCCGTCGCCGTCTTGCCCAGCACGCACGTCAGGTCCACGACCGAGACGTTCGGCGTGGGCACGCGGATGGCCACGCCGTCGAGCTTCCCCTTCAGCTCGGGGATGGCCAGGTAGATCGCCTTGGCCGCGCCCGTGGAGGTGGGGATCATCGACTGGGCGGCCGCGCGCGCCCGCCTCAGGTCCTTGTGGGGCAGGTCCAGGATCTTCTGGTCGTTCGTGTAGGAGTGGATGGTCGTCATCTGGCCCTTGACGATCCCGAACTTCTCCTGCAGCACCTTGCACGGCGGCGCCAGGCAGTTCGTGGTGCACGACGCGTTGGACACGATGTTGTGCTTGGCGGGGTCGTACTTCTCGTGGTTCACGCCCATGACGATCGTGATGTCCTCGTTCTTGGCGGGGGCGGAGATGATCACCTTGCGCGCGCCGGCCTGGAGGTGCGCCTTGGCCTTCTCGGCCTCGGTGAAGAGGCCGGTGGACTCCACGACGTAGTCCGCGCCCAGGGACTTCCACGGCAGCTCGGCGGGGCTCTTCACGGCCAGGACCTTGACCGCCCGTCCCGCCACGTGGATGGTGTCGCCCTCCGCCTTCACGTCCTCCTCGAGGTTGCCCAGGATCGAGTCGTATTTCAGGAGATGCGCGAGGGTCTTGGCGTCGGTGATGTCGTTGACGGCCACGAATTCCAGGTCCTTGTCGTGCAGGGCGGCCCTCAGGATGTTCCGCCCGATCCGACCGAACCCGTTGATGCCGACGCGTATGGCCATGCGCGTTCCTCCTGCGTGTAGGGGAACGATGAGTCTATCCGAGCGCGCGAGAAAGCGTCAAGACGACGCCCGTCAGAGCCAACCCTTGTGCTTGAACCAGGCCAGCATCACCGCGGGCACGGCCAGGCAGGTGGCGATCATCGACCACATGAGGCGGTCGGAGTGCACCCAGTCCCGGAAGAAGGGCAGGTTGTCGAAGTTCTGGCCGAAGAACCCGACCAAGAAGGCCAGGGGCAGGAAGATCGCGCTCAGGATGGTCAGGCGCTTCATGATCTCGTTGGTCCGCTGGCCGACGGCGGAGAGGTAGGCGTCCAACGCGTTGCCCAGCAGGTCGCGGTTGCCCTCGATCGACTCGTTGATCCTCACCAGGTGGTCGTAGACGTCGCGCAGGTAGATCGCGGTCTTCTCGCTGATCCGCGGGTCGCCGCGCTTGGCGATGAGGCCGAACACGTCGCGCTGCGGCGAGAGGACCTTGCGCATGGCCACCAGGTGCCGCTTCAGCTCGAAGATGCGGTGCAGGTCCTGGACGCGGGGCAGGGCCAGGACGGAGTCCTCCAGCTCGTCGAGCTCGTCGGCCACGCGGTCCAGGATGGGGAAGTTGTCGTCCACGATCCCGTCGGCGACCAGGTAATAGACGAAGTCGACGCCCCGCCCCAGCACCCGGGGCTCCGCGGCAGCGCGGGCCCAGACTTCCTCGAGGGCCGCGACCTCTCTTTCGTGCACGGTCAGGAGGTACCGCTCGCTCAGGAACGCGTGAAGCTCCTGCAGCTCCAGCTCCCGCACCTTGTCTCCCTTGGCGAAGAAGCCCTGGGTGACCAGGAAGACGTGGTCGCGGTACTCCTCCATCTTGGGGCGCTGGTCGAGGTGACCGCAGTCCTCGATGGCCAGGGGGTGCAGGTCGAAGCGGTCCCGGAGCAGCTCGAGCTGCGCCGCGTCCTGCGCCCGGAGGTCGATCCACCGCAGGACCTCGGGCGGAGGCGGGGCCACGCGCTCGGCGCCCTCGGAGAGCTCCACCTGTCCATCCCGCAGCTCCATGACCCGGAACATCGGGCGGATGATACGCCATCGATGGATGCGATCGATCCGCGCTCCGGGGCGCCGCTCGGGTGTCGCCCTCCGCGCGGAACCTCAGATTAGATCCGCGCTCCGGGCGACACCACTCGCGGCGTGTAAGCGGTTAACGGGGCGCCGAGCGCGCACGCTATACTTTCCGCTTTGCGGGCGCCCCGGCGCGCCCGGTGAGCGATTTGTACATCGTCTACAGCGTCTTGCTGACGATCGGCTTCGTCATAGCGCTCCCGTTCTATCTCTGGAAAGGCCGGTCCACCGGCAAGTACCTGGCCTCGTTCCGCGAGCGCATGGGTCGCTTCCCGGCGCCCTTGAACACCAGCGGCACCCCGTCCATCTGGATCCACGCGGTGTCGGTGGGCGAGGTGCTGGCGGCGAGGGCCCTGGTGGGCCCGCTCAAGGAGCGGTTCCCGGGTCGCCGCATCTACGTGTCCACCACCACCGCCACGGGCAACGCCGTCGCGCGGCAGAGCGTCCGCGCGGCCGACGGCCTGCTCTTCGCGCCGTTCGACTGGCCGGGCCCCGTCCGCCGGGCGCTGCGCGCGGTGGACCCCGTCCTGCTCGTCCTGGTCGAGACGGAGATCTGGCCGAACCTGATCCACGAGGCGCGGCGGCGGGGGACCCGCGTGGCGCTCGTGAACGGCCGGATCTCGCCGCGGTCCTTCCCGCGTTACCGCCGCATCCGCCGCTTCTTGAAGCCGGTCCTGGCCGAGGTGGACGTGTTCCTGATGCAGGGCGAGGCCCATGCCTGCCGGGTGAAAGACATGGGCGCGCCGCCAGAGAAGGTGAGGGTGACGGGCAACCTCAAGTTCGACTCGCTGGGAGAGGCTCGCACGCCGGAGCCGCTGGCCCGGCTCATCGGGAGCGGAGGCCCGCTGTGGGTTGCGGGGAGCACCGCGGCGGGCGAGGAGGAGATGGTCCTGCGGGCCTTGCACGCCGTCCGCCGGACCGTGCCCGGTGTCCGTCTGCTGCTCGCCCCGCGCCATCCCGAGAGGTTCGCCGAGGTCGCGTCGATCATCGAAGCCGCCGGCCTTCGCGGGGTGCGGCGCACGGCCCTGTCGGGACCGTGGGGCGACGAGGACGTGCTCGTCCTCGACACCATGGGCGAGCTGGCCCAGGTCTACTCCCTGGCCTCCGTCGTGTTCGTGGGCGGGAGCCTGGTCCCCGCGGGCGGCCACAACGTCCTGGAGGCGGCGGTGGCGGGGAAGGCCGTGGTCGTCGGACCGCACATGGAGAACTTCCAGGAGGTGGCCGACGAGTTCCTGGCCGAGGACGCGCTGGTCCAGGTGGCCTCGGCCGACGCGCTGGCGGGCGCGGTCTCTTCGCTGTTGACGGACCCCGCGCGGTGCGATGCGATCGGGGTGCGGGCCCGGGCGCTCATCGACCGCAACCGGGGGGCGGTGCGCGGGACCGTGGACGCCCTGGCCGGTCTGGTGGCGTGACGGGCGCGGGCCGCGCCCGCGCGCGGTGGCTGGCCCCGCTGGGCGGCGTCTTCGGCGCCGCGGCTGCCCTGCGCGTCGGCCTCTACCGGCGGGGCCTCCTGCGCCAGCGGCGGCTCTCCGGGCCCGTCATCAGCGTGGGCAACCTCAGCGTGGGGGGCAGCGGCAAGACGCCGCTGGTGGCGCGCGTGGCCGAGATCCTGCGCGACGCGGGAGAGCCGGTGGCGATCCTGAGCCGCGGCTACGGCGGCTCGTTCCGCGGCGAGGCGCTGATCGTGGGCGACGGCGCGGCCGTCCTCGCCGACGCCTCAGAGGCGGGGGACGAGCCGGTGATGCTGGCGCGCGCGCTGCGCGGCGTGGTGGTGGCGGTGGGGCGGCGCCGGGACCGCGTCGGCCGCGCGGTGGAGGCCCGCTTCGGCCGGCGGGTCCACGTCCTCGACGACGGCTTCCAGCACCTGCGCTTGTTCCGCGACCTGGACCTTCTCTGCGTGGGCGAGGCCGACCTCGCCGACCAGCCCCTGCCGGCGGGACGGCTGCGCGAGCGGGCCTCGGCGTCGGCGCGGGCCGACGTCATCTGCGCCTGGTCCGCCACCGCCGTGACGTCCGACCACGGGCGCACGTTCCGCGTGAGCCGGCGGCCCCTGGGCTTCTTCGACCTGGACGGGAACCCGCGGGCTGCACCCGCGCGTCCCTTCCTGCTGTCCGGGATCGCGAACCCGCAGCGGTTCTGGTCCGACGTCTCGGCCATCGTACCGGGCGTGGCCGGGCATTTCGCCTTTCGCGACCATCATCGCTTCTCGCCCGAAGAGATCCAGGGCGTCATGGGCGAGGCGCGGCAGCGAGGCGCCGATGCCGTCGTGACCACGGCCAAGGACGCCGTCCGCCTGCCCGGCCCGGTGCCGGATCTCCCCCTCCTCGTCTTCCGCATCGCCGCGCAGATCGAGGACGAGCCGCGCTTCCGCGAGCGGCTGCTGGCCGCGGCCCGGAGGGCGGCGTGACGCGCGAGACGCGGCAGGCGTGGGAGGACCGTGTGGCGGCGGTGGCCGAGAAGGTGGTGCCGCGGCTCCCGCGGTCGATGGCGCTGGGATTGGGCCGCGCCCTCGGCCGGCTCGTGGGCGGCCTCGACCGCCGCCACGTGGCCATCGCGGAGGACAACCTGCGCCACGCCTTCCCGGACTGGGACCGAGCGCGGCGGCTGCGCGTCGCCCGGGGAGTCTACGCGCACTTCGGGCGGATGATCATGGACATCCTCTGGCTCCGCGGCCACACGCGCGACGAGGTCATGTCCCGACTCGACGTGATCGGGCGCGAGCACGTCGTGGCGGCGATGGCGCGGGGCAAGGGCGCGATCTTCGTCACCGGCCACCTGGGGAACTGGGAGGTCATCGGCCTCGCGCACGGCTGGACCTTCGGCCCCATGGCGGTGGTGGCGCGAGCGCTCGACAACCCGGCCCTCGACCGGCGCATGTGCGCGTTCCGCGCCATGGCGGGCAACCGCGTCATCTACAAGAGGGACGCGCTGCGCGAGGTGCTGCGGACCCTCCACGCGGGGCAGGGCGTGGCCATCCTCATCGACCAGAACGTGCAGGAGAAGGACGGCATCTTCGTGGACTTCTTCGGCCGGCCCGCGGCCACCACCACCGTGGCCGCCGCCCTGGCCGTGAAGACGGGCTGCGCGCTCATCCCCGCCCACACGACCATCGGGCCTGACGGACGGTACCGCGCGGTGTACGACCCGCCGCTGGAGTGGACGCCGTCCGGGGACAGGCAGGCCGACATCGCCCGGCTCACGCAGGATCTCACGCGCGTGATCGAGGGCTGGATCCGGGAGCACCCCGACCAGTGGCTCTGGATCCACCGCCGGTGGAAGACGCAGCCGTCGGCGGACGTGGCGGCCAGCGGTCTGGTCAGGCCTGCCGAGTGGTCGGAGCAATGATGCCGATCGATCGCCTCCTGATCCGTGCGCCGAACTGGATGGGAGACGTGGTCCTGTCCCTGGCCGCGGTGCGCGACCTGCGCCGGAACTTTCCGGCCGCGCGGATCGAGGTCCTGGCGCGTCCCGGCGTCGTCGACCTCTACCGGGCCGTCGGGGAGGTCGACGCGGTCGGCACGACCGGCGCCTTCCGCGACGACGTCCGGACCATCCGGGCCGGGACGTACGACGCGGTCGCGCTGCTGACCAACTCGTTCGGCACCGCGCTCCAGGCCCGGCTGGCCGGCGTCCCCGAGCGCTGGGGCTACGCCACCGACGGCCGCGGGCCGCTGCTCACGCGGCACGCGCGCGTACCGCCGGAGGTACGGGGCCTGAGCGAGGTGTACTAC
>DAINRN010000234.1:0-6021 GCA_036741815.1 Acidobacteriota bacterium | reverse complement strand
GAACGCAGCCCGATCCCCGCCGGGAAGGCCCGCGCGCCGAGGTCCTGGCCGATGACGTCCAGGACGATCGCGAAAGCCGCCCGGTCGAAGTCGGGCTGGCCGTTCCCGTCCGAGTCGAGCGTCTCCACTTTCAACAGGATGTAGAGGTGCGTCTCGTCCGACTTGAGGGCCAGGCGCTCCAGGCGGCGCGAGCCGGCGAAGCCGTCCCCCGCCACGGGCGGCATCGGCCGGGCCGGGTCGGCGCGCAGGACGACGTCGGCGTCCCGCCACTCGTCGTCACGCCCGTCCAGCTCCGCGGCGGGCCCGGGAGAGCCGGCCCGGTAGGCCAGCAGACCGTAGTTCTGCTCCGCGTCCTGGCGGTCGTGCCAGAGCCGGTTCCGGTCGAACGGGCGGTGGAACTCGATGACCAGCCAGTTGTGCTTGAACCACTCGTCGATCCAGGCGAAGAGGAGCGAGCCCGCCGTGCCCGCCTCGTGCGCGTTCCGGACCAGGGCGGCGTCGATCTCTCCCTGGCCGTGCTCGTTGTGGCCGCCGTGCGTCCAGCCCTCCGGCTGCGTGTGGGCGACCTCGCGCGAGCTCGGAACGCCCGTCTCCGCGATCAGCACGGGGTGGCGGCGATGGTACGCCACCAGGTCGCGCAGGTAGCCCAGGTAGGTGGCGGGCCGGCCGGCAGCGTCGCGCGCCTTGCGGTAACCGGCGTCGTAGACCATGAAGTCCGGGTAGTAGGGATAGGCGTGGTAGCTGGCGAACAGGCCGCCGCGGTTCGCGGCCAGGGCAAAGAACTTCTCCATGTCCAGCCCCACGGCATCGTTGTCGTACTCGCGGATGGCCGCCGCTTCCGCCTCGAGGCCGAGGCGGCGACGCCACGCGCTCTCCTCCGCCTTGGTCGTCTCCGTGGGATGGTGCAGCGGGTCCAGGGTGGGCCAGTTGGTGAAGGCGATCGGCCTCTGGGCGCCGTAGCGCTCCGTCTCGTAGGCCACCGCATCCTCGAGCGTCTCCGCCAGCCAGCGCTCCATGGGTCCGAGCCCGCGCCCGCGCACGTAGCGTCCCTCGAAGTCGGACACGCCCGGGCGCAGCTCCTCGAAGCGCACCACGTCGTCCGGCTCCCACTCCCGGCCGAGGATGGTCAGGGCCCACCACCGCGAGACGTCCGCCGTGTAGCGGCCGGCTGAATGGCCCGGGCGGGGCGCCAGCTCCGCCCTCCCGTGCAGCAGGTTCACGACGCGCTGCATCTCCGCACGGTAGCGCTTCATGAACGCGTCGCCCTCGAAGTCCCCGCCCTCCGGCGGCTCCGTCCACACGCCGTGCGCCAGCCACAGCGGGCTCTCGGGGTGGGCGTCATTCCAGGTCTTCAGCTCCTCGTAGAAGACCGGCGGGTGGATGGTGTAGATGCGGACCATGTCGAAACCCGCTTCCTTCATCCCGCGGATCCATTCCCGGTAGACCGCGCGCTCCGGGAACTCGCTGGGGAAGCGGCCGGGAAGGGCCGCTCCCAGGTTGATCCCCTTCCAGAACACCGGCCGCTCGCGCCCGTCCCGGCCGCGCAGGAGGATGCGCCGGCCCTCCACCCGGGCCACCGTCTGCACCTCGGCCGGCGGCGCCGGGGGATCGAGGAATCGGTCCGCCTCCGGCAGGTCCGCGTCCGCGGTGGCCTTCACGATGGCCAGCGCCTCTTCGTCCGTCGGATGGTCCTGGAGGACGCGCCGGGCCAGCGCTCGCGCCTCCTTCGGCCGGCCCCGCCGCTGCGCGACGAGGGCCGCCCCCACCAGCGCGTCCCGGTCGCGGGGCGAGCGGCGCAAGGCCTCCGCGAAAGCGGCCTCCGCGTCCTCCAGCCTTCCGCGGCGCAGGGCGACGTAGCCGAGGCCGTTGCGCGCGTCGATGCGGCCGGCGTCCGCGGCGAGGGCGGCACGGAAGGCCCGCTCGGCCACGTCCAGGTCGCCGCGGCGGTAGGCGCGCCAGGCCTCGTCCACGTCGGGGACCTGGGCAAGCGCGGCCAGCACCGTCATCGCCAGGGCCAGCCGCAGGGGACTCACGGCCGGGCCCCCGGCGCGGTCTTCTCGCGGTGGGTGATGGCCACGCGGTCCGGGTGCCCCCAGGATCGCGAATGGAAAACGGAGACGAAGGACAGCGCGCGCCGGAAGGCCAGGACCTGGCGAAAGCCGAGGTACTCGAGGACGCTCGCCAGCAACAGCCGCAGGAGGTCCGCCGGCCCCTCGTAGCCGCGAAACACCAGGTCGTCGAGGACGAGGGCGAGCAGGGTGATGAGGATCCCGTACACCACGGCCAGCATGAAGAAGAGAAAGGCGAAGTCTGGCCGGAGAAGGCCCAGGTACCAGGCTACCGGCACCACCAGGTATCCGAGGGTCTCCAGCAGCGGACCGAGCGCCTCGAACAGCACGTAGAACGGGAAGGCGAACATGCCGACCACGCCGTAGCGCGGGTTGAGCAGCATGCGCCGGTGCAGCCAGAGGCTCTCGATCAGGCCGCGCTGCCACCGATCGCGCTGCCGGAGCAGCGACCGCCAGTCCTCCGGGACCTGCGTCCAGCAGACCGGGTCCGGCACGAAGATGACCCGCTGGCGCTGGCCCCGCCTCCGCGCCTCGCGGTGGAGGCGGACGACGACCTCCATGTCCTCGCACACCGTCTGCCGGCTGTACCCGCCGGCCGCGATCACCGCCTCCTTCCGGAAGACGCCGAAGGCCCCCGAGATGATGAGGAGGGCGTTCATGCGGCTGAGCGCCGTGCGTCCGGCCAGGAAGCCCCGGATGTACTCCAGCATCTGGCACAGCACGATCGGCTGGCGCGGCGCGCTCACGCTCACCACCCGCCCGTCCTGCACGGTGGACCCGTTGAGGACGCGGACGATGCCCCCCACCGCCACCGCCGTCGGATCCTGCAGGAACGTGCGGGCCACGCGGAGCATGGCGTCGGGCTCGAGCAGGGAATCGGCGTCGATGCAGCAGAAGAGCGGGAAGCTGGCGGCGTTGATGGCGGCATTGAGGGCGTCGCTCTTGCCGCCCTGTTCCTTGTCGAGAACCATCAGGTTCGGATGGTCCAGCGAGCGGTAGACCGTGTGCACGTGCCGGGCGGGCAGGCTTTCCTGGAAGGCGGCGCGCACCGGCACCAGGTCGAACGCGTGGCGGAGCACCTCCAGGGTGTCGTCTTTGGAGCCGTCGTTGACGACCACCACCTCGAACTCGGGATAGCTCATGGTGAGCAGGGAACGAATGCTGGCGGCGATGGTCGGTCCCTCGTTGTGGGCCGGCACCAGGATCGAGATGGGCTTGTACGCGTCGTTCGAGAGGATGATGTGGAGGTTGATCTCCCGGTGCCACTGGCGATGGGAGAGCAGGCCAACGAACGCGATCACCCAGAGAACAAGGTAGGTCGTGTTGATGAGGGCGAAATAGCCGAGGATCAGGTGATCGAGGGTCAGGAGGAGCGACGACGCTTCAGACATGTCGGAGGCGGGCGGTGGCCAGCAGCTCCACGAGGTTGGGATCCCTCGGAGACGCCGCCACCAGGGTGCGCAACGGACCGGCCACCAGCTCCAGCGCGTCCCGGGTCGCCAACGCGCTGAGCGCGGCGTCGCGGGCGTAGCGGTCCTGCCCGGAGAGCGCGCCCAGGAGCTCCCGCACGCCGGGCTCGCCCCTCCTGGCCAGGGCGCGGGCGGAGTTGGCCCTCACCCACCAGTACTGGTCCCGCAGCGCGCGTCCGAGCCCTTCCTCGATGGCGGGCGCCGGGCCTGCTCCCGCCAGGGCGCGGGCGGCGCACGCCCGTACGAACCAGACCTCGTCGGCCAGGTGGGCCAGGACCTGAGGCCAGTGCTCGGCCGGAGCCACGAGACCGAGGACGCGGACGGCGCTGGCCCGCAGCTCCGGATCCGCCGAATCCACGAACGACAGGGCCGAGGGCGCGGAGGCACGATCGCGCTGATAGCCGAAGGCCTCCAAGGCGGCCTTGGCGTCCTTCGCGTCCAGCCGTCCCGACTCCAGCAGCGCCCTGAGCAGGGGAGCGTGATGGGCGGCCAGGCGAGCGAAGAAGACCGGTCCCCGGTGCTGGGGAGCCTCCGCGAGGAAGGAGGAAATGGCGATCTCCGCCAGCTCGGCACGCCCCGAGACGACGAGCATGAGCCGCGCCGCCCGGCGCACGATCGGATGCCCATCGCTGGTGAGGCGGGCCAGGGTCGCCTCCGCCCGCTCGCCGCCGCACTCCCCCAGCGCGCGTGCGGCCACCGCGCGCAGCCAGGCGCGACGAGAGCGCGAGAGGCGCTCGAGCCGGCGCACCTCGCCCACCGTCTCCAGGAGGTTGCTCAGTGTCTGCGCCTCCTCGCCGATCACCAGCCGGCGCAGTTGCCGCAGCACCGCCGCCACCGATCGGGGACCCGTGCGCGCCACCGCACGATCGAAGCGTGCGCGCAGGCTTTCCGGGTCGGCCAGGCCGGGGATCAGGATCTCGGAGGCCGCCGCCATGCGCCGTTCGATGCGGACCTGCCGCGCACGCGTATAACCGTGGTGGACGGCCAGCCAGATCCCGGTCGCCGCCACCAGTCCGGCGAGGACGGCGACGGCGAGCGCGAGCTGGCCGAGTGGCCCGCCGCCGCTCGGGAGCCCGGCCAGGCCGAGAAGGGCCCCCGGCACGATCACGAACGAGAACTGTCCAGGAGCGTCTGGCAGTGCTCTCGGAGGTCCTTGAGGTTCACCGGTTTGGGAAGGAAATCGTCCGCCCCCGCCTCCCGAATCCGCTCCTGCGTGTCGAGCTGCGACGCCGAGCTGAGGACCAGGATCGGAAGCTGGCGCGTCTTCGGGTCCCGCCGTAGCGCCACCACGACCTCGATCCCCGAGCGCCGGGGCAGGTTCAGGTCGAGGACCAGCAGGTCCGGAACGAGCTGGCGGACCATCTCCAGGGCCGCCTCGCCGTCCGCGGCGTGGTGGACCTCGCGGCCGAGGCTTCCCAGCGTGAGGAGGAGAAGGCGGGTGGTGGTGGGATCGTCCTCAGCGAAGACGATCGCACCGGTCATCCCGTGGGACCATCCGCGAACCGCTCGGTCGGGCGAACGGGATGCTCGTGCCGATCGGCGGCAATCGACCAGAAACGCAGCACTTCTAGATAATGTAGCACCTACCGCAGCCTTCGATGTGCTCATGGCCGGGCTGGAGGGCGGCCGCGTGCGCGCGGCGGAGCCGGGGCCGGACGGCTGGCCTGTCGCTCCACACGCCGGTCATCGTCAAGTACCGCGACGAGAAGACGGATGCGGCGGCATCTCTCGAGGAGGCGCTGCGTTAGTTCGAGGCGGCGCAGCGCCGACGAGTGTTGTCAAGGCTGCGGTGCTTCCCAATCCCGGTAGATGGTCTTTCTCGGTGCCGGTCCCCGTTCCGGTCTCTTCCCACGAGTTCGTGCGCATGCGACGCCCGACTTGTTCCGGAACAAGCAGTTGAATTGAGTGTCGAGCGCTCAACTCGTCCCGGGGCGAGTTGCTTCAGACGCGCAATCGGTTCCATCCTCCCTCAGCGCTCGATGCTGAAGGGGACGGCCCGCCCAGCGGTCGCCTGGTTCGGCGTCTTCGCCTGGAGGCTCAGGAGGTAGGGGCCCGGCGCCAGGCGTGAGACGGGAAGTTCGACGCGGTAGTCTGCGGCCCGGCCCACAAACCGGTCCGCGGCGAGCGTCTCCTTGGCGTCGAACACCACGCCGCCTTCGGCGTTCGTGAGGCTTGCGGCGAGGGCAACCGGTGACGGCGCCCTGTCGTTCTGGTAGACGCGCACGAACGCCTCCACGCGAGTCGAGGTCGCAAAGGCACGTAGAGTGGTGGGCACGACGGGCAGGAGGCTCGCGAGCCGATCCGGGGTCGTCATCGGGTGCGCGGGCGTCGCGCTCAGGACGAGGCCCGACAGGGCCACCCGCCCCTTCGAGAAATCGGGCACCTCCAGGTCATAGAAGACGCTCCCCGCCTTTCCCTGTGCCATGGCGTGCGCCGCTATGCGGAGCTGGTATCGTCCCGGTTTCACGTCCAGCTCGGACAGG
>DAINRN010000233.1:0-6066 GCA_036741815.1 Acidobacteriota bacterium | reverse complement strand
CCCTGGATGCGGGCCCGGGCTCGCAGGTGGCCTCGACCATCGTGGACCTCACGGGCACGCCGCCGCGCCTGGTCCGCACGGGCGCCGTGGCCTGGACGGACGTGCTCGCCGCGCTTCAGGCAGGCTAGAATCGGGACAGATGGGGACCGCGGTCGTTTGAGGTCGGAGAACGGCAAGAGCCTCGAGCGGGCGCTCCTCGTCGGCATCGCCACCGGCGCCGGCGGCCGGGCCCGCACCGAATCCTCCGTCGAGGAGCTGGGCCTCCTGGCCCGGAGCGCGGGGGCCGATGTCGTGGGCAGCCTAATCCAGGAACGGCAGCGGAAGGACCCCGCGACGCTCATCGGCCGCGGCAAGGTCCTCGACGTGGCCCGCATCTCGAACGAGAAGCGGGCGGACTTCCTGGTCTTCGACGACGAGCTGTCTCCGGCCCAGCAGCGCAACCTTGAGGCGGCGGTCGGCCGCAAGACCGTGGACCGGACGCAGCTGATCCTCGATATCTTCGCCCGCCGCGCCCGCACCCGCGAAGGCCGCCTCCAGGTCGAGCTGGCGCAGCTCGACTACATGCTCCCGCGCCTGACCGGCAAGGGGGTCCTGCTCTCCCGGCTGGGCGGCGGCATCGGCACGAGGGGGCCCGGCGAGACGAAGCTCGAGACCGACAGGCGGCGGATCCGCCAGCGCATCCAGGCGGTGCGGCGGGAGATCGACCGAGTGCGCCGCAGCCGCAACACGCGCCGCGAGGCGCGCCAGCGCAACGCGGCCCCCGTCGTGGCCCTGGTCGGCTACACCAACGCCGGCAAGTCGACGCTGTTCACGCGCCTCACCGGGGCCGAGACGGCCGTGTCCGACCAGCTCTTCCTGACCCTCGACCCGCTCGTCAGGCGCGCGCGCCTGGGGGGCGGCCGGCAGGTCCTGATGGTCGATACCGTCGGCTTCATCCGGAAGCTGCCCCACGGCCTGGTGGCCGCGTTCCGCGCCACCCTGGAGGAGGTGGTCGAGGCCGACCTGCTCCTCCACGTCATGGACGCGGCGGCGGAGGACATGGAGGCGCGGTCGGCCGCGGTGAGCCAGGTGCTCGAGGAGATCGGAGCCGCCGGGCGGCCGGTGGTGCCGGTCCTGAACAAGATCGACCTCGTGCCAAAGGCCCGCGCCGCGGCGATGGCGGAGGCCCGGCCCGACGGGGTGCTGGTGTCGGCGGCGACCGGCCAGGGGCTCGACGAGCTCCGGGCCACGCTCGCGCGGCGGCTGGAGCTGTCCGCCAAGACCGTCCAGCTCCGCTTCGCGGCCCGCGACGCCCGGGGCATCGCCGGGGTCTACACCGCCGGCCGCGTGGTCTCCCACCAGGTGCTGGGAGACGAGGTGCGCATCGACGCCATGATCCCGGAGCGCCTCCTGGCGCGGTACCGGGAGCACCTGGTTTGACCCGCGGTCGGGCCGCCGGGGCCCTGGCCCTGGTCCTTCTCGTGGCCGCGTCCTGCGCGCCGCCCCCCGCGCCGCCCCGGCCGCCGGAGAGCGCCGAGTTCCTGTATCCGTCGTGGCCGGCGGGCGATCTCACGGAGGATCAGGCACGGCGAATCGACAAGGCGTGGCGCCTGCTCGTGGCCGGCGATACCGAGCGCGCGGAAAAGGAGCTGCAGGGGGTGCTGCGGCGCGAGCCGGGCCTCATCCCGGCGGTGACCGCGCTGGCCGACGTGCGGCTGGCCATGGGCCGCATCGCGGAGGCGTCGCGCGGCTTCGAGGACGTCCTGCGCCGCCGGGAGGATTACCTGCCCGCGATCGCGGGGGCGGCGGCGGCGGCGCAGCGGGCGGGGGACGCCGAGGGGGCGCTGCGGCTCTATCGGCGCGCCCAATCGCTCGCGCCCGAGGAGCCTTTCCTCCGGGGTCGGCTGGCCGAGGTGCGGCTGCAGGTCACCGAGAAGCAGGTGGCGGACGCGCGCGCCGCCCTGCAGGCCGGCAGGTTCGATGAGGCCGTGGCGGCGTATCGCGGGGCGCTCCAGGCCGCGCCCGAGGTCGCGGGCCTGCGCCTGGAGCTGGGGGAGCGGGACCGCGCCCTCGAGGCCTACCGGCGGATCCTGGCCAAGGACCCGCACGACGAGGAGGCCCTGCGCCGGTCGCAGGAGCTGCGCGCCGCCCTGGAGATGGCGGAGATGCCGGAGGAGTACCGGGCCATCGCGACCGCGCCCCGCATCTCGCGCGCCGATCTCGCGGCCCTGCTGGCCGTCAAGGTCACGGCCCTATCCCGGGTCAAGGGCGGCGCCCCCAAGGTGGCCATCGACATCTCCGGGTCGTGGGCGCGTGAGCACATCATCAAGGCCCTCGGGCTCGACCTCATCGCCGTGTATCCGAACCACACCTTCCAGCCCGGGGCGACGGTCCGCCGGGGTGAGCTGGCCCGCGCCGTGGCCAGGGTCCTCGACCTGCTGAAGTGGCCGCCCGCACCGAGCCCCACGCTGGCCGACATGACGGCGGGCAACCTCTACTATTCCGCGGCCGCGCGGGTGGTCGCGGCGGGGCTCATGGACCTGACGCCGAGTGGGGCGTTCGAGGCCTGGCGCCCGGTGTCGGGCCAGGAGGCCGTGGACGTGATCGAGGGCCTGATCCGGCTGGTCGGACCCTAGGCCGGCCGCTCCTGCGCGTCAGCGGCGCGCGTAGTGATACCATTCGCGCCGGAGGACGCCGTAATGGACGACCAGGAACTGTTGCGGACGGTTCCGATCTTCGCCGAGCTGAGCGAAGCGGACATCGCCAGCCTGGCGCGGCTCACCAGCCGGCGCTCCTGTCCGAAGGACACCGTCGTCTTCTTCGAGAACGAGGAGGGCGATACCTTTTTCTGCATCGTGGACGGCCGCATCAAGGTCACCATCCTGGGGGACGACGGGCGCGAGGTGATCCTCTCCGTCCTGGGCCGGGGCGACTTCTTCGGGGAGATGGCGCTCCTGGACAACGAGCCCCGCTCCGCCACCGCCATCGCCGTGGAGGACACGGAGCTTCTCTCCCTCCACCGGAACGACTTCCAGAGCGTGCTCAGCGACAACCGCAGCATCATGTCGGCCCTCATCAAGGTCCTGGCCGCCCGGCTGCGGCGGGCCAACCACCAGATCTCGACCCTGGCCCTGCTCGACGTCTACGGCCGCGTGGCCCGCGTCATCGTCGACACCGCCCGCGACGAGGGTAAGCGGTTGAAGGACGGCCGCATCGCCTTCCGCCGGGCCACCCACCAGGAGATCGCCAACCGCATCGGGACCACGCGCGAGACCGTCACCCGCATGCTGAAGGACCTGGAGCGCCAGGGGCTGATTCACATCGAGGGCAAGGAAGTCGTCGTCCAGCCGGATTTCGAGAAGACCTTCGACTAGCAGGCATCGAGCGCCCCGAGGCGTCGCGCGAGAGCGCGGGTGTTCACTTCCAGGCAACTCACCCCGCGCGACGCGCGACCCGAGCGGCGCTACAGCAGGCTGAGAAGGTGGTCCTTGATCCGCGCGCGCACCGCCTCGTCCTTCGTCGCGGCCAGCGCCAGCTCCCACATCTCCACCGCCTTGCGCCAGAACTCCTGCTTCTGGTAGAGGTTCGCCAGGGCCGTGATGGCGTCGTAGAAGTCCTGGTTGATCTGGATGGCCTTCTCGTAGTGGTCGATGGCGTGGAAGACCATGCCCTTCTTCTCGTAGGTCATGGCCTGGTAGTAGTGGAGCATGTCGTTGAACTGGTCGATGGCCAGCCCGCGGTCGAACGCCGCCACGGCGTCGTCCAGGCGGTCCTGCTTGAGGGCCACGACGCCCTCCTTGAGGTGCTGGCGGGCGGCGGCTTCGGAGTCCGCGGCCACCCCGGAGGGGGCGCGGTTGAGCAGCGTCTCCACGCGCCGCGTCAGCTCGGCGGCCTCGAACGGCTTCTCCATGTAGTCGTCGGCCCCGTACTTCTCCTTGACGTCGGCGGCGAAGCGCCAGCCCGTGTGCACGGCGGAGATCATGATCACCGGGATGTGGCGGAAGCGCTCGCTGCTCTTGAGCTGCCGGCAGATGTCGAAGCCGTGTACCTCGGGAAGCATCCCGTCCAGGATCACGAGGTCGGGCATCGACTCCCGGACCTTGGCCAGGGCCTCGCGGCCGGTGCGGCCGGTGATCACGCGGTACTTCCGGGCCTGGAGGATGTCCTGCATCACGCGCAGGATGGCCTCGTCCCCATCCGCGGCGAGCACGGTGTGCATCTCCTCCACCGCCGGAACCCGCGGCTCGGTGGGGACCCGGCTGAGGAGGGGAGCGCCGGCCAGGGTCTCGAAGACCGCCCGCTCCCTCGCCTCGAGGGGGGAGAGCGGCGCCGGCGCCAGGTCGGGATCCGGGGCCACCGCCGGGCGCGGCGCGGTGTGCGGGACCGGTTGCGGCTTCTGGACCTGGGGGACGATCCTCCGCTGCCCCGACTTGAGGGCGCGCCGCGCCTCGCTGATGGCGTTCTTGATGCTCGACTCCAACGCGATCATGGGGGCCAGCCGCACCCCGCTCTTGAACTCGATCTCGGTCACCAGCACGTGGTCGAGGGGGTCCGACATGGCGATCTGGAGCCGGGTGCCCTCCACCTTCACCGGGAAGACGAGGTGGCGCTCGCAGACCTCGAGGTGGACGACGTCCAGCAGGGAAAGGTCGATGTCCGCTTTCGACAGGTCGATGGGCGGGACGCCGAGCTGCCGCCCGAGATAGGTCACCGCGAACTTCTCGGTCAGGATCTTCTGGCGCACCAGGATGCTGGCCAGCCGCTCGCCGAAGGTGCGCTGGAGGCTGAGGGCCTCGGCGAGCTGGGCCTCGCTGACCAGGTCGGCCGCGCGCAGGATCTCGCCCAGCTCCTTCCTAGGCATCGGGCTGCCGCTCCTCCACCGTCACGCAGACGTCCACCCTTCGCCGCTGGCGCATCAGGGTGAGCCGCAGCTTCGCGCCGACCTCCGCGCGCGCCAATCAGGCCTTCTCTCGCAGGCGCCAGCCTCCGCGCGCGTGCAGCTTGGGGATCTCCACCCGCAGCAGGCCGTCCTTGAAGCGCGCCGAGACCCGGTCGGGGTCCACGTCCTCGGGGAACTGGAACGACCGCGAGAAGGCGCCGTAGCTGCGCTCCATGCGGTGGAAGCTGTCGGGGCGGGTGCGGCTCACTGGCTGGCGATGCCCGCGCACGACCGCGGTGTCGCCGTCCACGTGGATCTCGATGTCCTCCTCCGCGATGCCCGGGACCTCGAGCTGCAGCACGAAGGCCTCGGCCGTCTCGTAGACGTCGGCCAGCGGGCTCCAGGCCCCCGAGGCCAGCGCAGGGTCGGCGAGCCGGCCCCGGACGAGGCTGTGCTCGAAGAGGCGGTTCATCCTTTCCTGCAGCGTCAGAAGGTCACGGAGGGGATCCCACCGACGGATCGGCATGTCTGGCGCGAGTCTACTACCCCGACTGAATTGACGCCATCCCTGCCCGCGTCAATTCAGTCACTTGCGTCACGTTTTCAGCCGAACTTCAGTGCCAGTCCTCTTGTCCGTACGTTGTCCGCCGGTCCACCCGTCGTTCCGAACCCGTCCGCGCCGCTCGGGTCGCGCGTCGCGCGGGGTGAGTTGCCTGGAAGTGAACACCCGCGCTCTCGCGCGACGCCTCGCGGCGTAGGAACTAGGACCCCAGGCGCTTCTTGATCTCGGCCAGGAAGGCCAGGGCCTCGACCGGCGTCATGCCGTTGATGTCGACGCGGCGCAGGTCGTCGAGGGCCGCTTCGTCCTGCCCGGAGAAGAGCGCGAGCTGGCGGCCGGGGGTGGCCTCCGTGGCGTCCGACCGGGCCAGCCGGGGGCGGCCCTCGCGGTCGAACTCGGTGCGCTCCAGGTTGCGCAGGATCTCCTGGGCACGCACCACCACCACCGCGGGAAGGCCCGCCAGGCGGGCCACCTGGATGCCGAACGAGCGGTCCGACCCCCCGGGCTCGATCTTCCGCAGGAAGACGACGCCGTCGCGCCACTCACGCGCGGAGACGTGGAGGTTGCCCACCCCGGCGGTGTCCGCGGCCAGGTCTGTGAGTTCGTGGTAGTGCGTGGCGAAGAGGGTCTTCGGCCCCCGGTCGCCGGC
>DAINRN010000232.1:0-6103 GCA_036741815.1 Acidobacteriota bacterium | reverse complement strand
CGGCCGGGCAGCCTTCGGCGTTCTTCAGGCAGTGCGGCAACAAGAGCAGACGCCGGTTGAAATCGACAGCGCTGACCTGCTCGCGCCAGAACTCGTTGGCGATGGCGACCATCGTGAAGCCGAGGAATTCCTGATCGACCCGTCAGCGTCGCGCTTCCACAGGCCGATCCCTCGGAACCAATGACGGTGGTGGCGCCGCGCTGGCGCGGTAGATTGCCTGGCGCGAATCGGACGGGTCTCATTTCGCCGCTGCAATGTCGTGCCACACGATGAAGGGCCCTTTCGAAATATTTTTTCAAGCGTCGCGAGTTTCGGACCTCGGTTTTCCGCTGAAGCGGCCGATCGGTAGAGCGCGCATCACGAGACGGGCCGCCTGGGCGACGCAGCGCCCTGCCTGACGTCTCGCACGGCCGGGTAGTCCCTTCCCCGACTACTCCCTCGCGTTCGCCCACCGTGGCGCCCGCCGGGAGACCGTCCGAGCTAGAAAAAAGCCCGTGATACATCACGAAGTATGAGAACGAACATCTTCACGACCGCAGCCGCGCTGTCCGACGACGACCTGCTCGCCCGGACACGAGCAGTCGCCACCAAGGAGCGCGAAGCCACCGGAGAGCTCGTGGCCCATCTCGCGGCGCTCGAGATGCGGCCGTCCGCCTATGCGGCGCTGGGCCATGGGTCGCGCTTCGGGTATTGCGTCGAGGTCCTCGGCCTGTCCGAGGACGCCGCCTGCAACCGGATCGCCGCGGCCCGCTGGTGCCGCCAGTTCCCGGCGATCGCGGACCTCATGGCCTCGGGCGCGGTGAGCTTGACCGCGGTCAGGTTGTTGGGCCCACACCTCACGCCCGGGAACCATGAGGCGGTGCTGGCGAGGGCGTCGAGGCGGCCCCGCGCCGACATCCAGGCGCTGATCGCCGAGCTGGCCCCGCAACCTGACGTCCCGGCATCGGTTCGAAAGGTGCCGGCTCCTCGATCCGCGCTGGACGCCGCGACGTCCATCGAGTCTGACCTCGGTCGGGATTCGGGGAGGTTGTGGACAGCAGAAATCCTGGTGACCGCCCCCTCCGAAATCCTGCTCCCGTCCCAGCAGCGTCTGACCGCAGAAGTCCCGCTCACGTCCCTGCCCGGTCTGGACTCGGAGGTCCTACCCTCACCCCAACAGGGTCCGGGGCCGACCAACGTATCCGTGCAAACGCTCGGCCCTGGCGAGGGAATGCCGGCGATGAGCTCCTCGGCGCCGGCGACTGGCGGCGCTCTGGCGCCGGCCCTTCGAGGACCGCGTCCGATCGTCCAGCCCTCGGCGCCCGGCCGCTACCGGGTCCAGTTCACGATCGGCCACGAGTCCCACGACGAGCTGCGGCGGCTTCAGGCCCTCTTGCGTCGGGAGATCCCGAGTGGCGATCCTGGCCTGATCTTCGAGCGGGCCCTGCATCTCCTGCTCGAAAAGGTGGAGAAGGCGAAGCTCGGGAACGCCCGGCGCAGGGAAGCGGCGGGTTATCCGTTCCGAAACGATGACGCGACCGCCGTGAAAGACGCGCGCGCCGCTGTGGTCCCGCGGCGCGACGGGGCCAGCGGCGATCCGGCGCCGAACCGGGCATTCCGGACGGAGCCTGCGCGATCACGCCACATCCCCGCGGCCGTTCGAGCAGCGGTCTGGAGTCGGGACAACGCCCGGTGCGCGTTCGTGGGTGGCTCGGGCAACCGCTGCACGGAGCGCAGTTTCCTGGAGTTCCACCATTTGCAGCCTTTCGCCGTGGGCGGCACGCCGACGGTGGGGAACATCGCGCTGCGATGTCGGAGGCACAACCAGTACGAAGGGGAATTGGATTTTGGCGCTCGTTCCCGGCAGAGGGATCCGGAGGGGCCTGCGCCGTGATCGAGAATGATGGAGCCCCGACGATGAGGCCGCGAACGAAAGGCGACGGCTAGAGAAGCGGGCCCCGAGCGCCCGCGCCGCGAGCGCCCTCCCCCTACAGTGCCAGCTTCTTCTTGAAGTACTCCAGCGTCCGCGGCAACCCCTCGTCGAGCGGCACCCGCGGCTCCCAGCCCAGCAGGGTCCGCGCGCGGGTGATGTCCGGCTGGCGGATGCGCGGATCGTCCACGGGCAGCGGGCGGTACACGACCCGGCTCCGGGAGCTGGAAAGCGCGATGATCCGCTCGGCCAGCGACCCGATGGTCATCTCGACGGGGTTGCCGATGTTGACGGGGTCCGGTTCGCGCGAGGACATCAGCCGGAAGATCCCGTCCACGAGGTCGGAGATGTAGCAGAGGCTGCGCGTCTGCGACCCGTCGCCGAACACCGTCACGTCCTGGCCGCGCAGGGCCTGGCTCAGGAAGGCGGGGATGGCGCGCCCGTCCTCGATCCGCATCCGCGGCCCGTAGGTGTTGAAGATCCGCGCGATGCGCGTCTCGACGCCGTGCACGCGGTGGTAGGCCATGACGATGGCCTCGGCGAAGCGCTTGGCCTCGTCGTACACCCCGCGCGGCCCCACGGGGTTGACGTTGCCCCAGTAGTCCTCGCACTGCGGGTGGACCTTGGGGTCGCCGTACACCTCGGAGGTCGAGGCCAGGAGGAAGCGGGCCTTCTTGGCCTTGGCCAGGCCCAGGCCGTTGTGCGTGCCCAGGCTCCCGACCTTCAGCGTCTGGATGGGCACGCGCAGGTAGTCGATGGGGGAGGCGGGGCTCGCGAAGTGGAAGATGAAGTCCAGCGGGCCTTCGAGGTTGATGTAGTTCGTGACGTCGTGGCGGATGAAGACGAACTCGCGGCCGGAGAGGTGCTCGATGTTGGCCAGGTCTCCGGTGAGGAGGTTGTCCATCCCCACCACCGCGAAGCCCCGGTCCAGGAGGAACTCGCAGAGGTGCGACCCGATGAAGCCGGCGGCGCCGGTGACGAGGGCTCGGGGCATGGCGGTCAGCGCTCCATCCTGGGTGCCGGCGAAGGCGCCGGCGAAGGCGCCGGCGAAGGCGCCACCCTGTGCACCGCGTCGTCCGGCACGCAGGACGCGTCGAAGACCACGTCCTTCACTATGTCAGGGCTGCCCGCGTCCGTCACGTGGACGACGGCGTGGCCGCCCGTGGCGCAGCCGGTGATGGACCCGCGGGGCTCGCGGCCGACGAGGCGCTGCCCGTCGATGTGGATGCCGTACCGCCGGTTCCCGACGGTGCGCACGCCGCGGAGGACCAGGTCGCGGGTGTCCGCGCGCCGGTAGGCGTTCTCCTGGCCGATCCAGCGGATCCCGTCGGACAGGGGCGAGGACGCGTTGCCCGAGAAGTCGCCGCCGGTGACCGTCAAGGCCGCCACCGTCTTGATGAGCAGTCCCAGGTCGTTGCCATAGGCCTTGCAGTCCTCCAGCGTTATCGGCCCCTGCTGCCTCCAGTCGTCCGAGGCCTTCCCCTCCACGTTGTCCATCGAGATCTGGAAGCCGATGGTCCCCTGGCTCGACCCGCCCTGCACCGTCACCGACGAGAAGGTCACGTGGCGGACGCGCGCGCCCTTCGTGAAGACGCCGGTGCCGGGTCCCGCCAGCATGATGGATCCGTTCTTGACAGCCAGCCGCTCCGCGTAGACCGCGAGAGCGGTGTTCTCCGCGATGCCGACACCCTCCGTCCCGCCCTCGATGGTGAACCCGTCCACCACCCCGTCGCGGGAGCCGTAGAGGTCGATGGCGGACCCTCCCAGGCGCCCCCGCACGGCGGTGCGCAGGAGGCGGAAGCCCGTCACGTTCCACAGCTCGAAGCCGTCGCCCGGATGGTCCGTCACGCGCGTGTTCTCGTACATGTTGCCCGACAGCGTCACGTCGTCGGCGTTCATGACCAGCGGCCCCTCGCCGGTGTCCCGCGCGCGCACGTCGGCGATGCGGATGTCGCGGTCGTGGTTTTCCGGATGGCCGTCGAGGTAGATCGCGTTGGAGAAGTGATCGAGGAGGACCAGGCCCTCGATGCGGATGCGCTCGTTGTGTGCGTCCTTGGCGCCGTAGCCGGCCACCAGGGCGCCGCTCGTGATCTGGCTGTAGCCGCTGCTCCATCCCTTCTGCCCGGCGGTGTTGCCGGCGATGGTCCCCCCGCCCGTGATCGTCAGGCCGCGGCGCGCGCGCCAGACCAGGACGTCCACCGCGCCGGTGTCGTCGGCCTGCTGCGCGTCCGCCAGCCGCAGCGTCACCTCGGGACCGATGCGGAAGGTCAGCCCGTTGGCGCGGAGGTCCAGGCAGTAACGATGCCCGGGCTGGTAGGGGTTGGGGCCCTGCGCGGCGAGGTCGTACACGCCCGGCTGCTCGAGGGCGACCGTCCCGCCGCCGGCCTTGCCCGCGGCGTCGATGGCCGCCTGGATGGCGGTCGTGTTGGCCGCCGGGTCGCCGCCCGCGCTCGCCCCGAACCGCGTGGGGTCGAAAGTGGCCTCCGCCGCGGGAACGGCGAGGAGCAGGGCGGCGCAGAGGGCTGCGCTCAATACGCGTGCTTCTGGCCGAAGCCCCGGAAGATCGTGAGGAGGAGGATCTTCACGTCGAGGAGGAGCGACCAGTTCTCGATGTAGTAGAGGTCGTACTCGATCCGCTTCTCGATCGAGGTGTTGCCGCGCCAGCCGTTGACCTGCGCCCAGCCGGTGATCCCGCTCTTCACGCGGTGGCGCAGCATGTACTGCGGGATGCGCTCCTTGAACTGGCGGACGAAGGGCGGCCGCTCCGGCCGCGGCCCCACGAGCGACATGTCCCCCAGCACCACGTTGATGAGCTGCGGGAACTCGTCGAGGTTGAAGCGGCGCAGCCAGATCCCGAGCTTCGTGCGGCGCGGGTCCTCGGGGCTGGCCCACACAGGTCCCGTTTCCTTCTCCGCCTGGTCCACCATGGTCCTGAACTTGAAGATCTGGAACGTCTTCCCGTCCAGGGTCATCCGCTCCTGGCGCAGGAAGATCGGGCCCTTGCCGCCCTTCAGCTTGATGGCGAGGGCGATGGCGGGGAAGAGCGGGACCACGACGGTCAGGAAGAGCAGGATCACCGTGCCCACCACCATGTCCATCACCCGCTTCAGCATGCTGTTCCAGCCGCGCAGCGGGACCTCGTTGAGGCTGATGATGGGGATCCCGTCCAGGTCCTCGAGGGCGGCCTTGATCGTGGCGTACTGCACGAGGTCGGGGATGACCTTGATGTCCACGCACTCGTTGCGCACGCTCTTGATGAGCTTCAGCAGCTTGTCGTGCTCCTCGAGCGGGAGCGCGATATAGAGCTGGTCCACGCCGTGGGCGGCGGCCACGTCCATGGTGTCGGCCAGGGTCCCCAGCACCGGGGTCGGCCCGTACTCCGGCCGCCGCGAGTCGTCCACGAAGCCGACCAGCCGGTAGCCCAGCTCGCGGTGGGCCAGGATCGTCTCCGCCACGTGCCGGCCCAGCTCGCCCGCGCCGGCGATGAGCACGCGCTTGACGTTGTAGCCGGCGGCCCACATCCGCTGCAGGTAGCCGCGCAGGGCCGCTCGGCCCAGGTTCAGCGCCGCCACGTCGAGGACCACGAACAGCGCGAACACGCCCTGGCTGTACTCCCAGAGCGGGGCCACGTCCGGCTGGTAGCGGTAATAGACGCGGACGTACAGCGTGGCGCCCAGGGTCAGGGTGGAGGCGATGAGCACGCTGAAGAGGATGGCGAAGAACTCGTCGATCCGGCTGCGCCCGCGCTTGACCTGGTAGAGGCCGTGGAAATAGAGGACCACCGGCCAGAGCATGGAGATGAACGGGAGCAGCAGGAGGTACCGGGAGACGGCGGGCACGCCCTTGGTGACGGGCAGGTAGACGGAGACGAGGTCGGAGTGGAAGCGGAGGAAGTAGGCCGCGATCCAGGCCAGGTTGGTGGAGACGACGTCCGTGAGGAGGAACGCCGCCGCCATCAAGCGGGTCTGGGATCTCACCATGAGTTGTTGTCGGTCATCCCGCGGTCAGCGCGTCCTCCACGAACGCCCGGAAGCGCGCCTCGAAGACCGGCCTGCCGTACGCTTCGGCGCGGGCCCGGAGCGTCGCCGTATTAAAGCGCACCGCCTGGAGCGAGTCAACGGCAGCGCGCAGCGACTGCGCGGTGGCTTCGTGGAAGAGGACGCCCGTCTCGCCGGGGACCACGGTCTCCGCCCC
>DAINRN010000231.1:0-6108 GCA_036741815.1 Acidobacteriota bacterium | reverse complement strand
GGCGTCCAGCGTCTCCAGGAATGGGTCAAGCAGCCGTCGATCGCGGCGGAGAACCGCGGGATGGCCGAGGGCTGCGAGATGATGATGCGGCTGGCCCGCGAGGCGGGCTTCCAGTCGGTGAGCAAGGTGCCCACCGACGGCCACCCCGGCGTGTTCGCCACCCTGGACGCGGGCGCGCCGCGCACCGTCGGCCTCTACTTCATGTACGACGTGAAGCAGGTCGACCCCGCGGAGTGGTCGTCGCCGCCGTGGGACGCGGCCATCGTGGACAGGCCCGGCCTGGGCAAGGCGGTGATGGGCCGCGGGGCCGTCAACCAGAAGGGACCCGAAGCCGCCTTGTTGGCCGCCCTGCACGCCATCCGCGGCGCCGGCCGCAAGGTTCCCGTCAACCTCGTGCTGGTCGCGGAGGGCGAGGAGGAGATCGGCTCGCCGCACTTCAAGCAGGTGGTGCAGCGGCCCGAGGTGACGGCGGCGCTGCGGCGCTGCACGGGCGTCTTCATGCCCACGGCCGCGCAGGACCCCGACGGCAGCGTGGTCGTCTCGCTGGGGGCCAAGGGCGTGGTCGAGCTGGAGCTGGTGGCCAGCGGCGCGAAATGGGGCCGCGGGCCGAAGAAGGACGTCCACTCCAGCAATCGCGCGCGCCTGGACGCGCCGGCCTTCCACCTCGTGCAGGCCCTGGCCACGCTGGTGACCGCCGACGGCGATCCCGCCATCGACGGCTTCGCGGACGCGGCCCGGCCCGCCTCGGCCGCCCAGCGCGGGATGCTCGACGCGGCGGCCGTGCGAATCCAGGAGTCCACCGCCAAGCAGCTGCTCTCGGCCGACCGCTGGGTCCACGACGTAACCTGGCGGGAATCGCTGGAGCGCTACCTGTTCAACCCGACGGTGAACATCGAGGGCCTGGTCGCGGGCTACACCGGGCCGGGGGGCAAGACCGTCCTCCCGCACCGCGCGGTGGCCAAGCTCGACCTGCGTCTCGTGCCCGACATGACGTTCGACGAGGCGGTCCGGGCGCTCCGCCTGCACCTCGCCAAGCGCGGGTTCGGCGACATCGAGGTCAACCCCAGCGGGGGCTACGACCCGACGTCCACCTCCGCGGACGCGCCGCTCATCCGCGCCGAGATGGCGGTGTACAGCCGGGCGGGGCTGGATCCCATCCTGTGGTCCCGCAACGCCGGATCCTTTCCGGGGTACGTGTTCACTGCCGAGCCGCTGAAGCTGCCCGCCGGGCACTTCGGCCTCGGCCACGGCAGCGGCGCCCACGCCCCGGACGAGTACTACGTCGTCGAGTCCACCACGCCGAAGGTCACGGGGTGGGACGGCGCGGTCCGGTCGTTCGTGGACTACCTGCACGAGCTGGCCGTCATCAGCTAGACCCGGAGCGCGGCGGCGCAACCGCTGACGTACGATGAGGCGTGGCTGCCCGAACCCTGCCCTGCCTCCTCGGCCTGGCGGGGACGGTCCTCGCCGCGCCGGGGACGCCGTCGCGCGGGCCCAAACCCGCATGGAGCTACGAGGTGGCCGCCGGGCCCGGCGGCCGTGAGCTGGGAGTCGAGGCGCAGATCGAGGGCGGGGTCACGGAGCTGACCGTCGACGACGGCCTCGGGCCGTTCGTCCAGCAGGCCGAGGTCGAGCGGAACGGCGGCTGGATCGCGGCGGAGAGGCGGGGAGACCGGCTGTCCGTGCCGAGCTGCGCGGCTGGCCCCTGCCGCGTCCGCTACCGCTTCCTCCTCGAGCAGGCCGTGACTGAGGTCCACGACCGCAACCGCGCGTTCGCGCAGGGCGGCGCGCTGCTGGCCCCGCCCTCGTCGTGGCTGGCGCGGCCGCTCGTGGAGGCGCCTGGGCGCTATCGGATCCGCGTCTCCACGCCGCCAGGCACGTCATTCGTGAGCGGCGTGTTCCCCGGGCCCGAGGCCGGCACGTACGAGGCGGAGACATCGGACCTGGCCGAGGCGCCCTACTCGGGCTTCGGGCCCTTCGACGAGAGCCGCGTGCCGGCGGAGGAAGGGTCCGTGGAGGTCGCGGTGGCACCGGGCGACCTCGGAGTGTCGCGCGCGGCCATCGACGAGTGGGCCCGGCGCGCGGCGGCCGCGGTCGGCGGGTACTACGGCCGCTTCCCGCTGCGGCGCGCGCTGGTGATCGTGCTGCCCTCGAACCGCGGGCGCGTCGGCTTCGGCACCACGCTCGGCAACGGCGGAGGGTCCATCATGATCTGGGTGGGCCGCGGCGCCACGTCGGCCCAGCTCGCGAGCGACTGGGTCCTGACCCACGAGATGATCCACCTCGGCATCCCGAACCTGCCCCGCACCCACCGGTGGCTGGAGGAGGGCATCGCCACCTACGTGGAGCCCCTGGCGCGGGCGCGGGCGGGGACGCTCCCCGCCGAGGAGGTGTGGGCGGGGCTCGTGAAGGGCCTGCCCAACGGCCTGCCCGAGGCGGGGGACCGCGGGCTGGACCGCACGCACACCTGGGGCCGCACGTACTGGGGCGGGGCGCTGTTCTGCTTCCTCGCCGACCTCGAGATCCGGGAGCGCACGCGCAACCGCCGCAGCCTGGACGACGCCCTGCGCGGCATACTCGCCGCGGGCGGGGACATCGCGGTCTCGTGGCCGCTCGACCGGCTCTTGCGCGAAGGGGACCGGGCCACGGGCGTGCCCGTCCTGGCCACCCTCCACGCGCGGATGGGCGCGAAGGCGGAGGACGTGGACCTGGACGCCCTGTGGCGGCGGCTCGGCGTGCGGGCCGCGGGGGAAGAGGTCTCCTTCGACGACAAGGCACCGCTGGCCGCGATCCGCAGGAGCATGACCGCGCGGGAGCGCGAGCCGTGAGCAAGGGACGGCTGGAGGCCTTCAGCGACGGCGTGATCGCCATCCTCATCACGATCATGGTGCTGGAGCTGAAGGTGCCGCACGGGGTGGACCTGGAGGCGCTGCGCCCCGTGCTGCCCGTCTTCCTGACGTACGTCCTGAGCTTCGTGCTGTTGGGGATCTACTGGAACAACCACCACCACATGCTCCAGGCGGCGGACCACATCGACGGCCGGATACTCTGGGCGAACCTCCACCTGCTGTTCTGGCTGTCGCTCGTGCCCTTCGTCACCGGCTGGATGGGCGAGAACCACTTCGCCGCCCTGCCCACGGCGGCCTACGGCGTGGTCCAGCTCATGTCCGGCTTCGCCTACGCGATCCTGCAGCGCGCGATCATCGCGCACCACGGACCGGGCTCCCGGCTGGCGGCCGCGGTCGGGGACGATATGAAGGGAAAGGCCTCGGTCGTCCTCTACATGGCCGCCATACCCCTGGCCTTCGTGCGGGAGTGGATCGCCGACGCCCTCTACGTCCTGGTGGCCCTCATGTGGCTCCTCCCCGACAGTCGCATCGAGTCGATGGTCGGCGGCCCCCCCGGCGACCCCCATCCCTGAGCCCGACTCACGGGCCCGGTCTGCTCAGGGCTTCTTGGCGGCGCTCAGGCCGGCGTAGAGCTGGTCGATGAACTGGTCGCTGTTCGCGAACTGCCAGCTCCATTTGTCCCAGGCGGCCAGAGCCTTATCGGCCTTGAGCTGGTCTGCGGTCTTGCCCGCGGCGATCCCCTTGCGGACCACGGCCGTCGTGTCCCGCAACATGGCAAGATAGCGTTCCAGGTCCGCCCGCGTGGCCAGCGGGCCGTGGCCGGGGATGATCTTGACGTCGGCCGGCAGCTCGCCAAGGATGTTCTCCACCGCCGCCGTGTATCCGTCCACGGAACCGCCGCTGCTCAGGTCGATGAACGGGAACATGCCGTTGAAGAAGTCGTCGCCCATGTGGACCACGTTCGACTTCGTGAACCACACCACGGTGTCGCCGTCGGTGTGGCCGGCAGGGAAGTGGAGGCCGCGCACCTCCTCCCCGTTGAGCCACACGCTGACCTGGTGGTCGAAGGTGACGAGGGGCAGGGCGTGGGCCGGCGCGCGCGTGCCCTTCTTCCCGTCGAACTCGTCATCGTCCACCATGCGCCGGCGGACGTTGTCGTGGGCGATGATCGTGGACTTGACGCCGAAGACCTTGTTCCCGTGCGTGTGGTCGCCGTGGACGTGGGTGTTCAGCACGAAGCGCACCGGCTTGTCGCTGAGCGTCTTGAGGGCCGCCTCGATCTTGGGGACGAGCGGCTCGAACTGGTCGTCCACGAGCACCAACGCCGTCCGCGCCCACCGAGACCCCGATGTTGCCGCCGGAGAACCCACCGACGCCGTAGAGCATGTAGACGTTACCGGCGACCTTCTCGGTCTTGATCTCGATCTTGCTCCAGTCGGGCTCCTGGGCCCGGGCCGGCCCGGCTGCCAGGAGCGTCGCGGCGGCGACGATCGCGAGCGCCCGCACTGCGCCTACTCCTCCGTCATGAACGGGTAGCGGTAGTCGCGGGGCGGCGCGAAGTTCTCCTTGATGGTCCGCGCGCTGACCCAGCGCACCAGGTTGAGCTTGGAGCCGGCCTTGTCGTTGGTCCCCGAGCCGCGGCCGCCGCCGAAGGGCTGCTGTCCGACCACCGCGCCCGTAGGCTTGTCATTGATGTAGAAGTTCCCGGCCGAGTGCCGCAGGGCGTCGGCGGCCACGCGGATGGCGCGCCGGTCCTGCGCGAAGACCGCGCCCGTCAGGGCGTAGGGAGACGTCGCGTCCACCATGCGCAGCGCCTCCTCCCACTGGTCGTCGGGGAAGGTCTGCACCGTCACCACGGGGCCGAAGATCTCCTCGCACATGAGCCGGTAGCCCGGCTCCGGGGACTCCACGAGCGTGGGCTGGATGAAGTAGCCGGCTTCGCCGCGGGTCTCCCCTCCGGAGATGACGCGCGCGTTCTTCTTCGCGTCCGCAATGTACTCGCCGATCTTGCCGAAGGCCTTCTTGTCGATGACCGCGCCCATGAAGTTGCGGAAGTCCCGGACGTCGCCCACCTTGATGTCCTGCATGATCGCCGTCGTCCGGTCCCGCACGTCCTTCCAGAGCGACTCCGGCGCGTAGACGCGGCTGGCCGCCGAGCACTTCTGGCCCTGGTACTCGAAGCCGCCCCGGCCGATGGCCACGGCCAGGGCCTGGGGGTCGGCCGAGGAGTGGGCCACGATGAAGTCCTTGCCGCCGGTCTCGCCCACGATGCGCGGGTAGGAGCGGTAGCGCGACATGGTCTCGCCGATGGTCTTCCACATGCCGTTGAAGACCTCGGTGCTGCCCGTGAAATGCACGCCCGCCAGGTCGCGATGCGACAGGAGCTTGTTCGAGATCATGGCCGAGTCGCCGGCCACCAGGTTGATCACGCCGGGAGGCAGCCCCGCCGTCTCCAGGAGCTTCATGATGTAGTGGGCGCTCAGCATCGCCGTCGAGGCCGGCTTCCACACCACCGTGTTGCCCATGAGGGCGGGGGCGGTGGGGAGGTTCCCGCCGATGGCGGTGAAGTTGAAGGGCGTGATCGCGTAGACGAAGCCCTCGAGCGGCCGGTACTCGAGCTGGTTCCACATGTCGTGGCTCGCGAGCGGCTGCTCGTCGTAGAGCTGCTGGGCGTAGAACGGGTTGAAGCGCCAGAAGTCCGTCAGCTCGCAGGCGGAGTCGATCTCGGCCTGGAAGGCGGTCTTGGACTGGCCGAGCATGGTGGCCGCGTTGAGCGTGGCCCGCCACGAGGTGGCCAGCAGCTCTCCGGCCTTCAGGATGACCGCGGCGCGGTCTTCCCACGGCCAGCGCGACCACTCCCTCCACGCGTCGGCCGCCGCGGCGATGGCCTCGTCCACGTGCTTCTCCGAGGCCTTGTGGCAGTCCGCCAGGACGTGCGCATGGTCGTGCGGCATGACGGCGGTGAAGGTCTCGCCCGTGCGCACGGGCTTGCCCCCGATGACGAGGGGGATGTCGATGCGCTCCGCGGCCATGGCCTTTAGGCGGGCCTTCAGCTCCGCCCGCTCGGGGGAGCCCGGGGCGTAGGAGCGGACCGGATCGTTGAGGGGCGGCGGCACGCGGCGGTTGCCGCTGAAGGAAGCCAGCGGCTGCTTGGATGGAGCGTTTTCGGGCACGGTCGACCTCGCAGGGAAAAGGGAATTCGAACGATAGCCGACGGCCGGATGGGTGGTCAAACCGCTTGACTCTCCTCCACGCCGGG
>DAINRN010000230.1:5925-6132 GCA_036741815.1 Acidobacteriota bacterium | reverse complement strand
AGGAGCTCGCGCGCCACGGGGAAGATCGCCTCTTCCTCTTCCGCCACGTGGCGCCGCACGCTGTCGGTCAGCTTCGAGAAGGCCAGGGCGTAGCCCGCGTCCTCCGGCGCCAGCGCGGCCAGCTGCTTCAGGAGCGCCTTGACCTCCTCGTGCTCGGCCCGCGCCTCTTCCATCTGGTCCCGTAGGGGCGTCAGCAGGCCGTTCTCC
>DAINRN010000230.1:0-5915 GCA_036741815.1 Acidobacteriota bacterium | reverse complement strand
AACCGGCTGCGTTGGCGTGAGGCTGCCGGCTACGTCTCTGCGAAGCTCACTCCGCCCGCGTTTCCCCAGGCTTCGTACCTGGCTTCGTAGAGCGCGTCGATCGCGTGCCGTCTCAGCTTCAACGTGGGCGTCAGCAGGCCGTTCTCCAACGCGGGGTCGAAGACCGTCTCTTCGATCCGGGCATGGACGTCCAGCGCCCGGCGGATCTCCCCGAACAGGTCCTTCTGGCGGCGCGGGTTTCCGGTGGCCTGCTTGTGCTCCGTGAAAAGGCGGTCCACCCTCCGGTGTTCGTTGGTGAGAAGGGTCAAGGCGTTCATGGTCCTCCCGCGGTGAGTGAGGGTGCTGACTCGATCATAGTCCCTGGTTGCGGAAAGGCAGCACGAAACGCAGCACCACCGCCCCCGGGCTTTCGAGGATCATGCGCTGGCGATAGAGGGTTTCGGAGACGCCGCGCCGGCCGGAGAGGGTCACGAGAGACGTGAGCGGCACGCCGGCGCCCGTGCCTCGGGGCGAGAGCGGGATCGGGGGCCGTCCGGGCAGGCGGAGGGTGCCTTCACCCTCGGCGATCAGCGTCAAGGCGGGCAGCGGCGCACGGGATCGGACGAGGAGCTCGACCGCGCCGGGGGCGACCCGGGCGAAACCGTCTTCCACGTCCGCGCCCGCCACGAAGGCCGTGGCCCCGCCGCCGAGATCGAGAGCCTCGGGGAAGCGGGCCGCGCTGCGCGACGAGGGCCAGCGCTCCAACAGGAAGGCGACGGCCAGGCTCGTGACAAAGGCGCCGGCCAGGATCCGTTCCGGTGAGCGGCCGCCACGCCCGGCGGCGGCTCGCCTCAGCCAGAGTGCGGCCACGATGGCCAACAGGGTCCAGACCACGACCCGGAAGAAGAGGCCGGGCGCGCCCTCGCTCCAGGTCTTGATGAACAGGTTGGGGATGTAGACGTTGCCGTCGGCGAAGGCGCTCTTCGCCAGGAGGACCGCGCAGTCGTTGGAGGCCAGCGGATCGCGCCACAACGCGACCGCGATGAGGGCCGTCCACGCCGCCAGCGTCAGCGCGAAGGCCAGGACGCCGCGCCGTGCCGTCGTCTTGTCCAGGCCGACGGCCACCAGGGCGGCGGCCAGGGGAACGAGCGGCATCACGTAGCGGCCGAGGCTGCAGACGGCCCCGCTCCAGTTGTCCGCGGAGGCCACGGTCACGTAGTACACCGCGGCCGCAGGGAGGGCCCAGCCCAGCCGGCAGGCGCGGCCGCGGAAGAAGAGCGTCCCAGCCAAGGCCAGGGCGTACACGGGCGCGTACGGTACCAGGCCGTACCGGGCATCCAAGACCAGTCCAATCAGACCCTGTCCCATGCGCGCCGTCGAGACTCCCGCCGGTCCCCAGGCCAGGTACAACGCGTCGGGCCGCGCGCTGCCCGTGACCGAGAAGTTGTACAGGGCGATGAGGTAGAACGACACGACCTGGGGGACGACCAGGCCGAGCAGGGCCCGCAGGTCGACCATCTCGTGGACGGCGCGGACGACGGCCATCACGACGAGGACGATCCACACCGGAAGGAACTTCTGGTGCATCCACGGAAGCGCGGCCAGGAGCGCGCCCAGAGCCCACGCCGTCCGCCCGGTCCACCACCGTGCGTAGAGGATCAGCCGCAACGCGACGGCCAGGGCCAGCGCCCCGAGGGTCTCCGGATAGAACTGGTAGAAGTAGAAGAGCAGCGGCGGGACCAGGGCGAAGAACCCGGCCACCATGGCGGCGAGACCGGGGCGGCGGGTCGCGTCGCGCGCCAGGAGGAAGACGGCCGACACCAGCGCCGCGGCCACCGCGTTCCACAGCAGGAGGGTGGCGGCCAGGCGTCCTTCGGTTCCCCGGGCGAGGTTCAGCGCGCGATCGAGGCGCAGCGCCGGAGCCAGCAGGAACGCCGGCCCCGGGGCCAGGACGTAATAGATCCCGCCATCCTTGCCGCGCACGGTCTGCCGGGTCACGCGGGTGGCGCGGATGGCCGAGGCGCCGACGGCGCCGTAGCCGCCGTGCAGCATCGCCGACTCCATCCGCGCGGCCTCGCTCACGGCCGCTGCCACCGCGTCGCGAGCGGCGGGCAGGAGAGGCCGGGTCGCCAGCCCCTCCATCGGCCCCGTCACTCCCTCGACGTTCAGCGTGAGCGCGTGGCCCAGGGCCACGGCCGTGCGCAGCGTCTTCGGCTCGTTGCCGGGATGGCCGTTCCAGTCCCGCGCCCACGGCGGCGAGAGCAGGGCGTAGGCCAGGAAGGACATGAAGAAGAGGCCGCCCGCGCCGGGCGCGGGCACGCGGACGGCGGGAGCGCGCGCCGCGAGCAGCGCGGCCACCGCCGCGGCGTCCTGGGCAAGCGACCAGTCCTGGGTCAGCGCGACCGGCAGGGTGAAGCCATAGGGAAACGTGGGACGGACCGCCAGCGAGACGAGCGCCAGTCCGGTCATGATGGGACGAAGCCACAGGGGACCGAACGAATGCGCCTCCACCTCGAAGGCAGCGGCGAGGCGGAGGCGGGAGCTGCGCGCGCGCAGGACGGCGAGGAGAGACCAGACCGCCGCCCCGGCCAGGGTCCAGAGAAGGACGGCGAGCAGGGCCCGCGCGGGATCGAGGAGGTGGAGGGCCTGGGCCACGAAGTCGGGAAGGTCCAGGGTGGTGTGGAGCAGCGTCCCGACCGCCCCGTCCACCTGGCGGGCCAGCCCATGGAGCGCGAAGGGCAAGAGCACCTTCGCCACGCCGCGCCGCGCTGACACGGCGCGATTCTATGCCGCGGTGAACGACGCTGCGGCGATGCCGCGGCGGCGGGACAGGGCCTCGCGCACCGGAAGGGGCAGGAAGCCCAGCGGGCTGCGGGCGCGGCGGGCGTCGAGGGGCAGGTAATAGCGCGGTCCGCCGCGCGTCACGATGAGCAGCGTGTGCGGGGGCAGGCGGGCCACGTCGCGCGGGTCCACCTCCACGCGGACGAAGGCCAGCTCGCGCGTCCGCTCCACCCGAGCCCGCTCCCCGAGGGCCTGCAGCATCGCGCACAGGACGAGGGCCGCGCTCTGGTCCTCGCCGGCGATCCTCATGAGCGCGGACAGGCTGGTGCCGGGGCCGACGCCGGTAGCCATCCGCAGGTCCACGGCCTGGCTCACGAAGGTGAAGACGGCGGCGATGCGGGCCAGGCGGTCACGGGGCGGCAGGCCGCGCACGAGCGCCCGCGAGAACGCCACGAGCCGCGGCTGGCGCGCCAGCGAGAGGGACAGACTGTGCAGGGCGGCCGACCGCACCCCCGCGCGGTGCGGCCGGCGGTTCAGGATCCCCAGCTCCGATCGGGGGCTTCCCGGCGCAGGTAGCCCGCGATCCAGGCCACGGCCCGCTCGGCGGCGGCCAGGCGGCGCGAAGCCGGGCCGGACTCCTGCAGCTCCCACATGTCGCTCGGCGCCTTGAGCCGGCACAGCGACTGCTCGAGGTCCCCCTCGAAGGGCATTCCAGCCTGGACCAGGGCCGCGCGGCAGGCCGTCTCCACCGCCATCAAGCAGGCGGTGGCCACGAGCGGCTCGGGCCGGTCCTCCTGGTGCAGCAGGCGCGCCGTCCCCAGGCTGTTGCGGCAGTGCTCCCAGAGCACGTCCCGGAGCGTTCCGCGCAGCGCCCGCTCCTCTGCTTCCGAGGGGAAGACCTCGACCGACGGCCTCATGAGCGCGACGTAAGGGTTCCGGTGAGAGCTGGCCATGTCGGTGATCCCTAGCTGCAACCGCTGGTGGAGCCGCAGTTCGCGCATCGGTAGCAGCTCCCGTTGCGCGTCATGATGCTGCCGCAGTAGTGGCAGGACGGCGCGTCCGCCTGGCTGCGGAAGACCGTGGGCTCCTTGCGCGGCGCGGCCATCGACACGGGCACCGCCACCGGCCCCGCCGGCTGCAGTTTGAGCGAGGTCTCGCCCGCCTGCACGCCCACCTCCTGCTGCTGGTCGGCGGAGAGGAACTTGCTGGCCAGGTACCGGAAGATGTAATCCGTGATGCTCTTGGCGTAGGGGATCTCCGGGTTCTTGGTGAAGCCGGAGGGCTCGAAGCGCACGTGCGAGAACTTCTCGACCAGCGCCTCGAGCGGGACCCCGTACTGCAGCGCCATGGAGATCGAGGTGGCGAAGGCGTCCATCAGCCCCGAGATCGTGGACCCTTCCTTGGCCATGACCAGGAAGATCTCGCCCGGCTTGCCGTCCTCGTACATCCCCACCGTGATGTAGCCTTCGTGCCCCGCGATGGAGAACTTGTGGGTGATGGCGTGCCGCTCGTCGGGCAGCTTGCGCCGCGCGGGACGGACCTCGAGCGCGGCCACCTTGTCGTCCTTCGAGGTGGAGAGCGGCTGGCTGCGCTTGCAGCCGTCGCGATAGACGGCCACCGCCTTCAAGCCCAGCCTCCAGGACTCCAGGTAGGCGTTGCCGATCTCGTCCGGCGTGGCATCCGTCGGCATGTTGACGGTCTTGGAGATGGCCCCGGAGAGGAAGGGCTGCACCGCCGACATCATCTTGATGTGGCCCATGTAGTGGATCGACCGCTTCCCTCCCGCGGGCGGGAACGCGCAGTCGAAGATCTCCAGGTGCTGCTCCAGGAGGTGCGGCGCGCCCTCGATCGTCTCCTTCTCGTCGATGTGCTTCAGGATGTCCTGGGCCTGCGATGGGGTGTAGCCCAGCTTGGCCAGCACCCCGGGCACGGACTGGTTGACGATCTTCATCACACCGCCGCCCACCAGCTTCTTGTACTTGACGAGGGCGATGTCCGGCTCGATGCCCGTGGTGTCGCAGTCCATCATGAAGCCGATGGTCCCCGTGGGGGCGAGCACGGTGACCTGGCTGTTGCGGTACCCGTGCTGGGCGCCCAGCGAGTAGGCCTCGTCCCAGATGGCGAGGGCCGCATCCAGGACCGGCTTCGGCACCAGCGTGGAGTCGACCATGTGGGCGTGCTGCCGGTGCTTGTCGATGACCCGCAGCATGGGCTCCGCGTTCTTGGCGTAGCCCGCGAAGGGGCCCATGGCCGCGGCGATGCGCGCGCTCTGCGCGTAGGCCTCGCCGTGCATGAGGGCGGTGATGGCCGCCGCGTAGGCCCGGCCCCCGTCGGAGTCGTAGGGCAGGCCGCGGTCCATGAGCAGCACGCCCAGGTTGGCGTAACCGAGGCCGAGGGGACGGAAGTCGTGGCTGTTGCGCTCGATGGCCTTGGTCGGGTAGCTGGCGTTGTCGACCAGGATCTCCTGGGCGGTGAGCATCGTGCGGCAGGCCGCCTTGTAGGCCTCGGCGTCGAACTCGCCGTCCTCGCGCCGGAACTTCATCAGGTTCAGGGACGACAGGTTGCACGCGGTGTCGTCCAGGAACATGTACTCGCTGCACGGGTTGCTGGCGTTGATGCGGGCCGTGGCCGGGCAGGTGTGCCAGTCGTTGATCGTGGTGTCGAACTGCATCCCCGGGTCGCCGCATTGCCACGCCGCCTCGGACATGAGCTTCATGAGGTCGCGGGCGCGGTAGGTGTCGCAGACCGCCCCGCCCAGCACCGAGCGCGTGTGCCAGTCCTTGTCGTCCACCACCGCCTGCATGAACTCGTCGGTGACGCGCACCGAGTGGTTGGCGTTCTGGAAGAAGACGGAGTCGTAGGCGCCGCCCTTCACGTTGAAGGCGCCGTCGTAACCGGCGTCGATGAGCGCCCAGGCCTTCTTCTCCTCGTCCGCCTTGCAGGTGATGAACTCCTCGACGTCCGGGTGGTCGGCGTTGAGGATGACCATCTTGGCCGCGCGCCGCGTCTTGCCGCCGCTCTTGATCACGCCGGCAAAGGCGTCGTACCCGCGCATGAAGGAGACCGGGCCCGAGGCCGTCCCGCCTCCGGCCAGCGGCTCGCGCGAGGACCGGATGGAGGACAGGTTCGATCCCGTCCCCGATCCGAACTTGAAC
>DAINRN010000229.1:1716-6141 GCA_036741815.1 Acidobacteriota bacterium | reverse complement strand
GCTGCTCGGTCTTCGTGCTTCCTTCCGGGCAGGAGGGATTCGGGATCGTCTTCCTGGAGGCGATGCGGTTCGGGAGGCCGTGCGTGGGCGGCCGCGCCGGCGGCGCGCCCGAGGTCATCGTGGACGGGCGCACCGGGATGCTCGTGGACTTCCTGGACGCGGCGGGCCTGGAGGCCGCCCTGGATCGCCTGCTCGGCGATGCGGGCCTGCGGCGGCGGATGGGCGCCGAGGGCCGGCAGCGCGTCCTCGAGACCTTCACGTTCGAGCAGTTCCGGGAGCGCCTGCGGCAGGGGCTGACGGAATGGTTCGCGTCCGCCTGAGGCCGGCCTGACAAGGCTCCGCGCCGCCGCGGCTCGTCTCGCGCTCCTCCTCGGCGGGATCCTCGCGGGCGCCCTGCTGGCGGAAGCCACCCTCCGTGCCCGGGACGCCTACGCGCCGGCCAGCTTCCACCTCCTGCCCGCCAAGGCCCGCCTGCGCGACGTCCAGACGGGCTGGGACCTGACCTACGAGACCAACAGCGCCGGCTGGAGGGACGAGGAGTACGCGCGCGCGAAGCCCGCGGGGACCACGCGCATCGCCTGCGTCGGAGACTCGTTCACGTTCGGTCAGGGGTGCGCGCGCGGCGAGATCTTCCCCGACATCCTGGAGGGCGTGCCGCGGCCTTTGGGCGGGGACGTCCAGGTCTTGAACCTCAGCAGCCCGGGGCTGGGGCCCGAGGGGTACCTCGTGCTGCTCCAGGAGGCCCTGCGCTACGAGCCGGACGTGGCGGTGGTCAGCTTCTGCGGCAACGATGCGTCGAGCGCGGCCCCCACGCCGGCGCTGAGCGGCGCCCTGCGGAACCTTTCGCATCGCTTCCGGCTGTTCGTGCTGTTGCGGGAGCTGAACCGGCGGGTCGCGTCCTCGTCGTCATCCGGGTGGGACCGCGTGGGGCGCAGCGGCGAGCTGCCGCCTGCGCCCGTGGAGTTCCAGCGCCGCTACGGCCGCCCGCGCACGAACCTGGTGGCCGCCGCCCTCACCGATCCCGCGCAGGTGGCGCGCTGGAGCGACGTCCCCGGGACCGGCGAAGGATGGCGGGAGCTCGACCGCGACGCCGGCCGCATGGCCCGGGCCTGCAGGGAGGCGGGCTGCCGGCTGGTCTTCGCGGTCGTGCCCGACGGCGCGCAGGTGGACCCGCAGCAGGTGGAGGTGCGGCGGCTCCTCGGGGTGCCGGTTCCCCCCGGGGCGCTGACCGGCGCGGGGAGCCTCCAGGCCCTCGTCAGGCAGCTCGCGCTCCGCGAGGGCGCCGAGGTCGTGGATCCCCTCGAGGACTTCAGGGCCGTGCGCTCCGGTCTCTATTTCCCGCTGGACCTCCACTGGACCCCGGCCGGTCATCGCCTGTACGCGGAAGCGCTGGTCCGCCATCTGGCGCGCCCTTCAACAGGCTCTCGTAGGCCCGGATCAGCTCCGCCGCCACCGCCGGCCAGGTGAACCGCTGCAGGACGAGGGCGCGCCCTTTTTCACCGGCCGCCCGGCGGCCCGGCTCGTCCGCCAGCAGGCCGCTCACCGCCTCGGCGACCGCGCGCGCGTCGGGCTCGGCGACGCGGCCCGCTCCGTGGGACGAGACGAGGGAAGCCAGCGCCACCTGGCGGCTGACCACCACGGGGCAGCCCGCGGCCATGGCCTCGGCGGCGGCCAGCCCGAAGTTCTCCTGCAGCGACGGCAACAGGAACGCGGCCGCCGCCGCGTACGCCTCCTGCACCTCCGCGCCCCGCAGCATGCCGACGAAATGCACGTGCCCCGTCACGCCGAGGCTCGCGGCCAGCGCGGCCAGGGAGTCGAGATAGCGGCGCGGGCCGGGGCCCGCCACCACGAGATCGGCGTCGGGGAACTCGCGGCGCACCAGCGCCAGGGCACCGATCGCCAGCTCGGGCTGCTTCTTGGGATCGACCCGCCCGAGGTAGAGCAGGAGGCGCCGGCCCTGGAGCGCCGGGAAGCGCCGCGTGAACGCGGCGGCCGGCGGCAGACCCTCGTACGCGGAGGCTGGCAATCCGAGGGGGATCACCCATCCCGGGCGCCCGCCCGCCCACCGCGCCGACTGCTCCTGCTCCTGCGCCGTGGTCCAGTGCAAAGCGCTCGCGTGGCGGATCGCCACACCTTCCACCAGCCGCGCGTACAGGGCCTTCTTCCATGCCCGCCGGCCCATCGACCATTCCTCGAGCATCCCCGCCGGGCGCAGGACGTAGGGCACGCCGTGGCGGCGGCAGGCCAGAGCCGCCGCGCGCGTGGGGTAGGTCCAGACCGTGTGAAGGTGGACCACGTCGGCCCAGCGCACCTCGCGCTCCAGCCAGCGGCCCATGGCCGGGGCCCATCGCCAGGGGCAGTAGCGGCAGCGGAACAGGCGCAGGTCGACGCCGCGGGGCGCGGGCTCGGCGTGCCCGTGGTCGGTGGCGGCCAGCCGGACCTCCACGCCGGCCGACGAAAGCGCCTCCGCCATGCCCAGGGCGGCGGTGACCGCGCCGCCCATCTCGCGTGCGACGTGGGGAACAACGTGGAGGACCTTCACGCCGGCCGCGAGACGTTATCCCTGCGCCCGGGGAGCGTCAAGGTGGAGTACCGTAGCGCGGTGATCCGCGTCTTCGAGGCCGGGGAGACCTGGGCGGCCGACCTGCCTCGGGGCTGCCGCGTGGCGGTCAAGCCCAACCTCACGTTCCCCACCCCTCTCCCGGGCGTGACCACGACCCCCGAGGTCCTGCGCGCGGTGGTGCAGCGCCTCGTCGAACGCTCCAACCAGGTCTTCGTGGTGGAATCCGACGGAGGCTATGGGGCCTGGGACTGCGAGCGCGCGCTCCGCGGGCACGGGGTGCACGAGATGTGCGCAGCCTTGGGGGCCACGGCCGTGAACCTCTCCGCCGCCCCTCGTACCTCGCTCGCCGTGCCCCGCCGGGGCGGCCCCCTCGCCGTCCCCTTCCCGCGGATGCTGCTCGATTCCATCGACGCCTTCGTCACCCTTCCCGTGCCCAAGGTGCACTGCATGACCGGCGTGAGCCTGGCCATGAAGAACCAGTGGGGCCTCATCCCGGACCCCATGCGCCTCGAGCATCACCACGCCTTCGACGAGGCGGTCCTCGAGATCAACCGCCGGCTGCCCTCCGCCATCGCAATAGTGGACGGGACGTATTTCCTGGACGAGAACGGCCCCATGGAAGGGCGTCCCCTGCGCAAGGGCCTCATCGTCGCCGCCGGATCCATCGGGGAGTGCGACCGCTACCTCTGCGCGCTCATGGGCGTGGACCCCATGGGCGTCTCCCACCTCAGGCACGCCATCGACGCCGGCTTCGTGCCCGGCCGCCTCGAGGACATCGGACACGACGCCGAGCAGCTCCGGCGGCTCTCCTACCACGCGGTGCTCAAGCGCACGCCGCGCCAGACGCTGGTGCGGACCTTCTTCCACAGCCGGCGGCTCACGCGTCTCATGTATACGTCGCCTTTCGGCCGGGGGCTGCACAAGGTGTACTACGGGATCGCGGGCAGGGAGGGTTGGCAACATACGGACAAGGGGGACCGGGACTGATGACCGGCGGGAGGGGACCGATCGGACGGATAGGCAAAGACCGGCTGACAACGCTCGACAAGGGACTGAATTGACGCCGGCGGGACGGCGTCAATTCAGTCTGTGATATGTGCGGCATCGCCGGTGTCTTGTCGCGCGGGCCGGCTGAAGGGCTCGAGCCCGCGCTGCACCGAATGCTGGCGGCGCTCCGGCACCGCGGCCCGGACGATTCGGGCTGCGAGGCGGCCGCCGGCGGCGACGGGGCCGCGGTCGTGCTGGGCAGCACCCGGCTGGCCATCCAGGACACGAGCGCGGCGGGGCATCAGCCGATGCTCGACCCCGAGACGGGCAACTGGATCGTCATGAACGGGGAGATCTACAACCACCTCGAGGTCCGCCCCGCGCTCGGTGGCCTGCCCTGGCGGTCGCGCAGCGACACGGAGACGCTCCTGCGCGCGTGGGCCGCGTGGGGTGAGTCGTGCCTGGACCGCCTCAAGGGGATGTTCGCGGTGGCCATCTGGGACCGCTCCCGCGGCAGCCTCTGGTGCGCCCGCGACCGCTTCGGGATCAAGCCGTTCTACTACTGGACGGGGCCCGGCCAGTTCGTCTTCGCCTCCGAGGTGCGCGCGCTCCTGGAATCGGGGCTCGTGGCGCGGCGGATCGACCGGCCCGGCCTGGCCGGGTACGTGCGGTTCGGATCGGTCCCCGACCCGCACACGCTGATCGACGGCGTCAGATCACTTCGACCTGGGGAGTGGATGCGGGTAGACGGGGGACGCGTCACGGAGACCCGGACATATTGGCATGTGGGAGCGGACCGGTGGCTCGGGGCTCCCGCAGCGGATGCCGCGGACGAGGTGCGGGAGCGCCTCGAGAGGTCCGTGCGCGAGCACCTC
>DAINRN010000229.1:0-1706 GCA_036741815.1 Acidobacteriota bacterium | reverse complement strand
GACGTTCCCGTGGCGGCGTTCCTGAGCGGAGGCGTGGACTCGACGGTCGTCACCGCGCTCGCCGCCGCCGCCTCGCCGCGGCCCCTGCGGACCTTCACCGTCGGCTTCGCGGAGCGCGAGCTGGACGAGTCGGCGCAGGCGCGGGCGGCGGCCGCGCGCTGCGGCACCGATCACCGCGAGCTGCACCTCTCGGATGCCGAGGCCGCGAGCCTGGCCCCGGAGGCGGTGGCGGCCCTGGACCTGCCGAGCGCGGACGGCCTCAACACCTACGTCGTCTCCCGGGCGGTGGCCCGGGAGGGGGTCAAGGTCGTCCTGTCCGGCCTGGGCGGCGACGAGCTGTTCGGCGGCTATCGCACCTTCCGCCTGCTCGCGCTGGCCGAGCGGTGGTCTCCGCTGCTCGGCGTGGTCCCCGCGCCGCTGCGCCGGCGGGCGGCGCGCGGAGGATCCGGCGAGCGGGCCGCCGAGATGACGGCCCGCGGGACGCCGCTCGTGGAGCGCTACGAGTCGATGCGCGCGTTCTGGTCCCGCCGGGAGATGGAGTCCATGGGCCTCGATCCTGCCGTCGGCTACGGCGCGGAGGATCCCGGCCCCGCGGTCCCGCCGCCCACCCGCGTCAGCGTGCTGGAGCTGGGCGGCTACATGCGCAGCACGCTGTTGCGCGACGCCGACGCCATGTCCATGGCGCACTCGCTGGAGCTGCGCGTGCCGTTCCTCGACCATGAGCTGGTGGAGTCCTGCCTGCGCCACCAGGCCGCCGGCCGCCGACCGTGGCGCGGCTACAAGGCCCTGCTCAGGCGAGCCGCCCGGGACGTCCTGCCCGCCGGGATCGCGGACGGCGGCAAGCGGGGCTTCGTCCTGCCCCTGGACCGCTGGATGCGCGGCCCCTTGCGCCCGTTCGTGGACGACGGCCTCGCCGCCCTCCGCGCCTCCCGGGCCCTGCCCGGGGTGGACACCCACGTGCTCGTCCGCCGGTTCGAGACGCGGCGGCTGCCCTGGGCCCGGCTGTGGGAGCTGGCGGTGCTCGGGCACTGGCTGGGGCGCCAGGGGATGGCGGGCTAGTCATGGACATCCTCGGCATCAACGCCTTCCACGGCGACGCCTCCGCGGTGCTCCTCCGCGACGGAGAGCTCGTGGCCGGGGTCGAAGAAGAGCGGCTCAACCGGCTCAAGCATTGGGCGGGGTTCCCCGCCCGCGCCATCGGCGCGGTGCTGGAGGACGCGGGGTCCGAGCTGGGGCAGGTCGCCCACGCCGCCGTCTCCCGCGATCCGCGCGCCCACGTCCTGGACAAGGCGCTTTTCGCGTTTCGCCGCCGGCCGGGGCTGGCCGCCATCAAGGACAGGCTGCAGAACCTGCGGCACGTGGCCGATCTGCCGTCCCGGCTGGGCGCCCTCGGCCGTGGGTCGTTCTCGGGCACGGTGCACAACGTGGAGCACCACCGCGCCCACGCGGCCTCCGCCTTCTTCTGCTCTCCCTTCGAGGAGGCGGCTTGCCTCACCGTCGACGGCTTCGGCGATTTCCTGTCCTCCCTGTCCGCGGTGGGCCGCGGCCCGCGGCTGGAGGTCGTGGATGAGGTGATGTTCCCCCACTCCCTCGGCATCCTCTACAGCGCGGTCACCCAGTTCCTCGGCTTCCCGGGGTACGGCGACGAGTACAAGGTGATGGCCCTGGCCTCGTTCGGCCGGCCCTCGTTCCTGGACAAGCTGCGC
>DAINRN010000228.1:0-6171 GCA_036741815.1 Acidobacteriota bacterium | reverse complement strand
CGGTCACGGTGTGCGGGATGGTCGAGCCCTTCGAGATCGGCACCCGCACGATGTTCTTCTTGGCCGCCTCCACGCCCTTCTTGATGGCGGAGGAGACCTCGCGGGCCTTGCCCATCCCGTAGCCGACGTAGCCGCCGCCGTCGCCCACCACCACCAGCGCGCTGAAGGACAGGTTCTTGCCGCCCTTCACGACCTTGGTCACGCGGTTGATGGAGACCACCTGGTCCTTCAGCTCCAGGCTGGACACGTCGATCTTCTCGGTGTGCAGTTTCATTTGTCCCTATTCATTCCGCCGTCAGAACTTCAATCCCGCTTCCCGCGCCGCGTCGGCCAGTGCCTTGATGCGGCCGTGGTACTGGAAGCCACCGCGGTCGAAGACCACGGCCTCGATCCCCTTCTCCCTGGCCCGGGTAGCGATGAGCGCACCCACCGCCTTGGCCGCGGCCACGTTGGCGCCCTTCTTGGCCTTCTCCGTCTTCAGGTCCTTGTCCAGGGTGGAGGCGGCGCACAGGGTCTTGCCCGCGTCGTCGTCGATGACCTGGGCGTAGATGTGGGCCTGGCTGCGGAAGACGGCCAGGCGCGGCCGCGCCGTCGTGCCGGTCAGCCGGCGCCGGATGCGGGCCCGGATCCGCGTGCGGATGTCCTCCTTGGTCTTGACCGTCACGCGTTCCTCCTACTTCGTGCCGGCGCCGGCGCCCGTCGCGCCCGCCTTGCCGGCCTTCTTCTTGAGGACCTCGCCCACGTAGCGGATGCCCTTCTGCTTGTAGGGGTCGGGCTTGCGCAGGCCGCGGATCTCCGCCGCCACCTGGCCCACCTGCTGCCGGTCGATGCCCGTGACCGTGACCCGGTTGGCCTTGGGGTCCACCGCGACCTTGATCCCCTCGGGGATCGGGAAGATCACCGGATGCGAGTAGCCGAGCGCGAACACGACCTTGTTGCCCTCGACCGCGGCCTTGAAGCCGACGCCCACGATGTCGAGCTCCTTGCTGAACCCCTCGGTCACTCCCCGGATGGCGTTGTTGGCCAGGGCGCGGGCCAGGCCATGGAACGCGCGCTGCTGCCGCTCGTCGTTGGTTCGGGTCGCCGAGAGCTCGCCGCCTTCCAGCTTGAAGGAGATGCCGGGAGGCACGGGCGTCGTGAGCTTGCCCTTGGGGCCCTGCACCTGGAGGGAGCTCTTCTCGATCTGGACCTTGACGTCCTTGGGGATGGGGATGACTTTGCGTCCGACGCGAGACATGGAAGCGCTCCTTACCAGACGTTGACGAGGATCTCGCCGCCGACGCCTTCACGGGCGGCGGAGCGTCCGGTCATGAGGCCGCGGGAGGTGGACAGGATGTTGATGCCCAGGCCGCCGTACACGCGGGGGATCTGGTCCTTGCCGCAATAGATGCGGCACCCGGGCTTGCTGACGCGCTGCAGGTCCGTGATCACGCGCTCCATCCCTGGGCCGTACTTCAGGTACACGCGGAGGACGCCCTGCTTGTCGTCCTCGGTCACCTTGAAGTTGGCCACGTAGCCCTCGTCCTTCAGGATGCGGGCGATCTCCACCTTCAGCTTGGACGATGGAACGTCCACCCTGGGCAGTTTGGCGCGGACCCCATTCCGGATCCGGCTGATCATGTCCGCGACGGGATCGGTCATGTTCATCTGTCGTTACCTCTCCTCGGCCCTTCTACCAGCTGGCCTTGATGACGCCGGGGATGTCCCCCGAAAGCGCCAGCTGGCGGAAACAGATGCGGCACATCTCGAACTTCCGCAGGTACCCCCGAGGACGGCCGCACCGGCGGCACCGCGTGTACTTGCGGACGGCGAACTTCGGCGTCCGCTGGGCCTTGGCAATGAGAGACGTCTTCGCCATTCTTCGGGCTCCTCCTACTGCGGCTGCGTACGGAAGGGCATCCCCAGGTACTGGAGGAGGAGCCGCGACTCCTCGTCCGTGCGGGCGCTGGTCACGAAGGTGACGTTCATGCCCCGCATCTTGTCCACCTTGGCGTAGTCCACCTCGGGGAAGATGAGCTGGTCCTTGAGGCCCAGGGTGTAGTTCCCGCGCCCGTCGAAGGCCCCCGTGGGCACGCCGCGGAAGTCGCGCACGCGGGGCAGGGCCACGTTGAAGAGCCGGTCCACGAACTCGTACATGCGGTCCCCGCGCAGGGTGACGGTGGCGGCGATGGGCATTCCCTGGCGCAGCTTGAAGGCCGCGATGGACTTGCGCGACCGGCGCACCGCGGGGCGCTGACCCGTGATCCTGCCCAGCTCCTCCATGGCCGCGTCCAGCAGCTTGATGTTCTGGGTGGCCTCGCCCACGCCCATGTTGACCACGATCTTCTTCAGGCGGGGCACGGCCATGACGTTCGGGTACTCCCGCTCCTTCATGAGCCGGGGCACGATCTGCTTCACGTAGTTTTCCTTGATCCGCGCGCTCATCGGTCCAGCACTCCCAGGCAGCGGCGGCAGATGCGCGCCTTCTTCCCGTCGGCCATCAGCTTGTGGCCGATGCGGGTGCGCTTGTTGCACTCGCCGCAGACGATCATCACGTTGCTGGCGTGGATGGGGGCCTCGCGCTCCGCGATCCCGCCCTTGATGTTGCGCTGGGGGTTGGGCCGGGTGTGCTTCTTGATGAACCCCACCCCCTGCACGATGACCCGGTTCTTCTCCCGGATCACCTTCAGGACCTTGCCCTGCTTGCCCGCGTCCCGGCCCGTGATGACCTGGACGGTGTCGTTCTTGCGGATGTTCATCCGTACGCGCTCCGGCGTGGCCGCTGCCATGGCTAGAGGACCTCCGGGGCCAGGGAGATGATCTTCATGAACTTCTTGTCCCGCAGCTCCCGGGCCACGGGGCCGAAGACGCGGGTGCCCACCGGCTCACCCGCCTCGTTGATGAGGACGGCCGCGTTCTTGTCGAAGCGGATGTAGGAGCCGTCCCGGCGCCGCTGCTCCTTGGCGCAGCGCACGATCACGGCCTTGACGACCTTGCCCTTCCGCACGGGCTCGGGGGCGTCGGGGGCCGACTCCTTCACGTTGGCGGTGATGACGTCGCCCAGCCCCGCGTAGCGGCCGGTGGACCCTCCCAGGGGCAGGATCATGGAGATCTTGCGGGCCCCGGAGTTGTCGGCCACGTCGAGGATGGTGCGCATCTGGATCATGGCGGCGCTCCCCTCCTAGGCCTCGAGCTCCGAGGCGGTGTCCTCGATGCCCGTGCCCTTGACCAGGATCTCCTCCACGCGCCAGCGCTTGTTCTTGGACAGGGGCCGGGTCTCCACGATGCGCACCCGGTCCCCGCGCTGGGCCCCCTTTTCGTCGTGGGCCATGAAGGTGGAGGTGCGCCGGATGGTCTTGCGGTAGACGTCGTGGCGCACCAGCCGCTCGACGGCCACCACCACCGTCTTCTGCATCTTGGCCTTCACCACCACGCCCACCTGCTCGTTGCGGCGGCCGCGCTTCTTCTCCTGCGTTTCCATGCCTCTACCTGCCGGGGCCGGCCTGCGCCGGTCCCTGCTTCTGCCTGAGCACCGTCTTCACCCGGGCGATGTCGCGCCGGGTCTCCCGGATCTTCAGGGCGTTGTCCAGCTGGCCGATCGACTTCTGGAAGCGCAGGCGGAAGAGCTGCTCCTGCAGCTCCCGCTCCTTGGCCACGAGCTCGTCCGCGCTCATCTCCCGCACCTTTTCCGCCTTCACATCGCCACCTCGTGCTCGGTGCGCATCACGAACCTGGTCTTGATCCCCAGCTTGTGGGCGGCCAGACGCAGGGCCGTGCGCGCCTCCAGCTCGGTCACGCCCTCCATCTCGTAGAGGATGCGGCCGGGCTTGATGACGGCCACCCACTGCTCGGGCGCGCCCTTGCCCTTGCCCATGCGCGTCTCCTGCGGCTTCTTGGTGATGGGCTTGTCCGGGAACATGCGGATCCAGATGCGGCCGTTCCTCTTGATGAAGCGGGTGATGGCGATGCGGCCGGCCTCGATCTGCCGGTCCGTCACCCAGCCGCACTCCAGAGCCTTCAGGCCGTAATCGCCGAAGGTGACCTCGCTCCCGGTCCAGGCCTTGCCCTTCATGCGCCCGCGCTGCTGCTTGCGGAACTTGACCTTCTTGGGCATCAACATGACTGGCTAACCCCTCAGAGTCCCTTGGACGGCCGGAGCGCGTCCAGCTCGCCCTTGAAGATCCAGCACTTCACGCCGATCTGGCCGAAGCTGGTCTTGGCCTCGTGGAGGCCGTAGTCGATGTCCGCTCTCAGCGTGTGCAGGGGGAGCTGGCCGTGCAGGTACCACTCCGAGCGCGCGATCTCGGCCCCGTTGAGGCGCCCAGAGACCCGCACCTTGATGCCCTTGGCCCCGAAGCGGAGCGCGGCGTCCACCGCCTTGCGCATGGCGCGGCGGAAGGCGATGCGCTTCTCGAGCTGCAGGGCCACGGACTCCGCCACCAGCTGCGCGTCCAGCTCGGGCTTCAGGATCTCCTGGATGTTGATGAAGACCTCCTTGCCCGTGCGCTTCTGGATCTCCTGCTTGAGCTTGTCCACCTCCTGGCCCTTGCGCCCGATGATGATCCCGGGCCGGGAGGTGAAGATGGAGATCTTGAGCTTGTTGGCCGCGCGCTCGATGTCCACGCGGGAGACGCCGGCGTGGGCGAACCGCTTCTTCAGCTCCTTCTTCAGCGCGACGTCCTCGTGGAGGAGCTTGGCGTAGTCCTTCTCCGCGTACCAGCGGCTGCGCCAGGTTTTGTTGAAGCCCAGACGAAAACCGATGGGATGGACCTTCTGACCCATGTGTCGGCTACTCCCGTTCCGCCACGCGCACGGTGAGGTGCGCGGAGCGCTTGAGCGTCTGGTACGCGCGGCCCATGGGAGCGGGACGCACCCGCTTCTGGGTCGGCCCCTGGTCCGCGTAGGCGGCGGAGACCACAAGGTCGTCCTCGTCCAGCCGCCGCTTCTGGTTCTTGTCCGCCACGTTCACCGCGTTGGCGATGGCCGAGCGGAGGGTCTTCTCGATGTCCCGCGCCACCGCCTTCTTCGTGAAACGGAGGATGGAGAGGGCCTCGCTGGCCTTCTTGCCGCGGATGAGGTCCATCACGAGGCCCGCCTTCTGGGCCGACGTGCGCACGTACTTGGCCGTGGCCTTCACCTCGAGAGCCATGCCCTAGCCTCCCGCCTTCGGACCAGGGGCGGACCCGCCCGCGGGCGCGCCGCCGCCGCCCGGCCCGGCCGCGCCGGGCCCTCCGGGACCGCCGGCCGCCGCCATCTTGGCCACCTTCTCCACCTTCGAGGAGTGGCCCTTGAACTGGCGGGTGGGCGAGAACTCGCCCAGCTTGTGGCCCACCATGTTCTCGGTGATGTAGACCGGGATGAACTTCCTGCCGTTGTACACGGCCAGGGTGTGGCCCACCATCTCGGGCGTGATCGTGGAGCGCCGCGACCAGGTCTTGACGACCTTGCGGTCCCGCGCCTCGTTCATCTGCTCGATCTTCTTGAGCAGGTGGGCGTCGATGAAGGGGCCCTTCTTGAGCGATCGTGCCATCTACTTCCGCCTCTTGACGATGAACGGCTGGGTGCGCTTGTTCTTGCGCGTCTTGTAACCCTTGGTGGGCTTGCCCCACGGGGTCACGGGGTGGCGTCCGCCCGAGGTCTTGCCTTCCCCACCGCCGTGCGGATGGTCCACGGGGTTCATGGAGACGCCGCGGTTGTGGGGCTTGCGGCCCAGCCAGCGCGAGCGCCCGGCCTTGCCCCCCGAGACGTTCTTGTGGTCGATGTTGCCGATCTGGCCCACGGTGGCCTGGCAGTCCACGGCCACCATCCGGACCTCGCCCGAGGGCAGCTTGACCTGCGCGTAGTCGCCTTCCTTGGCCACGAGCTGCGCGGCCCCGCCGGCGCTCCTGACCATCTGCCCGCCCTTGCCCGCGCGGAGCTCGATGTTGTGGATCATGGTGCCCGCGGGGATCATCTTCAGGGGGAGGCAGTTCCCGGGGAGGATGTCGGCGGCCTCCCCGGCCACCACGGTGGCGCCCACCGCCAGGCCGTCGGGCCAGAGGATGTAGCGCTTCTCGCCGTCGGCGTAATGGAGCAGGGCCAGGCGCGCGGAGCGGTTCGGGTCGTACTCGATGGCCGCCACCTTGGCGGGCACGTTCTGCTTGTCGCGCCGGAAGTCCACCACCCGGTAGCGCCGCTTGTGTCCCCCGCCCC
>DAINRN010000227.1:0-6182 GCA_036741815.1 Acidobacteriota bacterium | reverse complement strand
CCACGGCTGGAAGGCCAGCGGGATGTAGGTCACGAAGCCGCCCGTCTCGTCCTGGAGCTCGCGCAGCCGGACCAGGTGGTCCACGCGGTCCTCGACCGACTCGATGTGGCCGTAGAGCATGGTGGCGTTCGTGGGGATCCCCTGGCGGTGGGCCTCGCGCATGACGTCCAGCCACTGCGCGGCGTCGGCCTTGCCGCGGATGATCTTGTCCCGGGTGGCCTTGGCGAAGATCTCCGCCCCGCCGCCGGGCATCGAGTCCAGCCCTGCCTCCTTCAGCTCGGCGAGGACCCTCTCCACGCTCATGCGGTAGAGCTTGTGGAAGAAGAAGACCTCGACCGCGGTGAAGGCCTTGATGTGGATGTCGGGGCGCGCCTTCTTGATGCCGCGCATCATGTCCGTGAAGTAGGACCAGGGCAGGTCGGGGTGCAGCCCGCCCACGATGTGGACCTCGCGCACGGACCTGGGCAACGCGGTCACGCTCCGGACGATCTCCTCCAGGCCCATGGTGTAGGCCCGCGCCTCGCCCTTCTTGGCGGCGAAGGCGCAGAAGTCACAGGTCGCGGCGCAGACGTTGGTGTGGTTGATGTGCGTGTTCCAGACGAAGTAGGCCACGTCCCCATGGCGCTGCTCGCGGACGTGGTTGGCGAGATGGCCGACGGCGAGCAGGTCGTGACTCTTGTAGAGGGCCACGCCGTCCTCGAAGGACAGGCGCTGGCCGCGCAGGACCTTCTCGCGCACCGGCTCGAGAGAGGTGTCGCGGAAGCGGGTCTCGACGAGAGCCGTGGCCATGCTCAGCGGCTCGCGCTGGCCAGGAACGCCCGCGCGGTCGCGAGCTCCGCGCGCGGCGGGTCGGCCGCCTTCCCGAGCTCCACGAGCTGCGCGTAGAGCGCGCGCGCCTTGTCCCGGTCCCCGGCCTTCTCGGCGGCGCGCGCGGCCCCGAAGACGCCGTTGAAGCGGCCCGGCGCCACCTTGAGCGACGCCTCGTACTCGCCGAGCGCGTCCGCCGGACGGTCCAGCTCCAGGAGCAGGTCGGCCAGCATCTCGCGCGCCGGGAGAAGGAAGCCGGGCGTGACCGGGTGCTTCTCCGTGGTGTCCTCGAGGTCGGCGGCGGACCGCAGCAGCCCCAGCGCCTCATCGTCCTTCTTCTCCGCGTGGGCCAGCCAGCCCGCGGCAGCCTGGCGCTGGACCTCGACCTGGATCGCCCAGTACGCGTTCTTGGCCTCGGCCAGGCCCTTCTGTATGGCGGTGAGCTTGTCCACCGCCTCGCGCGCGGCGGCCGGGTTGCCGCTGCGCGCCCCGCCCACGCCCCGCGCGAACCACACGAGGGCCTCGGCGTAGGAGAACTTGCTCCAGGGGAAGGTCGCGGGCTGGACGGTGAGCGCCGCCGCCTCCGACCACTGCCGCCGTTCGAGGGCGTAGCGCGCGGGTACTGCCGTCAGGGCATACGCCGCGTTGAACATCTCCTGGTCGAAGCTCTTCGCCGCGGTCACCTCCTCCAGGACGGCCTTGGCCTTCGCGTCCTGGCCCCCCTGGAGATAGGCGTACGCGAGGTAGTCCTGCGCGTGCAGCTCTTCATAGGACGTCGCGCCCGGGTGGAGCCGGGCCATCCGCTCGCGGGCCGCAGCCCTCGAAGCCAGGTTCGATTGGATGGACTCGTCCCACAACCCCAGCCTCGTGAAGATGTGCGACGGCATGTGCAGCGCGTGCGGCGAGGAGGGCGCGATCTTCGCGTAGCTGCGCGCCGCGGGCAGGGCCAGGCTCGCCAGGGTCGGGTAGTCGAAGCTGTGGATCAGGTAGTGCGCCACGCCGGGGTGCTCCGGGGCCTGGGGCAGGATCGCGTTCAGGATGGCCGCGGCCTTCCTCTCCGTGGCGTAGGTCTTGTCCCCCGGGAACGCGGTGCCCAGCAGCGATACGGCGTGAAAGATGGCGGCTTCCTTGTCCTCCGGGTATTTCGCCGCCAGCTCGCCCATGGCCTTCTCGAAAGCCACGGCCCTGGTCCGGTGGTCCAGCGTGTCGGCGTCCTTGTAGAAGGCGGCGATGGCCTCGACATAGCCCTTCTCGCGCTCGGTCCTCGGCGCCGCCGCCCTGGCCTTCTCGACCGCCTCCGCGCCCTTCTTCAGGTCGAGGGCCGTCGGCGCGGCCGACGGGTTCGCCGCGGCCCAGACCGGATGGTAGAGGCTCATCGCCGTGCCCCAGTGGGCCATGGCACAGCTGGGGTCTGCGGCGGAGGCCGCGCCGAACGCCTTCTCCGCGTCCTCGTACTGGAAGGAGTGCAGGAGCGCCACGCCCCGCTGGAACTCGGCACGGGCCGCCGCGTCGCAGCTCACCGGGAAGTCCACCTTGCCAAGCTGCTCGCCGTGCTCGTGCTTGTGTCCCTCGTTCGCCGATACCCATGCCGCGAGGCAAAGGGACAGGGCCGCGCTGGATGTGACCGTGTGCCGCATGCCGATCCTCCTGAAGGCGTCCAGCCCTGCATTCTAGCCGCGCCCGCCTTTCCGCGCCAAGGAGGGTGATAGGGTGCTCACGGTGCCCTTCGTGTACCTCCTGCGCTGCCGCGACGACTCGCTCTACGCGGGCGCGGCCAAGGACCTGGCCGCCCGCCTCCGCGAGCATGAGCGGGGCCGGGCCTCCCGGTACACGCGGTCCCGGCTGCCGCTCGAGCTCGCCTGGTCGTGCGAGGTGGCCACCTGGAGCGAGGCCCTCCGCGAGGAGCGTCGCGTCAAGCGCTTGTGCCGCCGCGCAAAGCAGGCGCTGGTGGCTGCCGCCCGCCGGCGCCGCGTTCCCTGACCAGCCCTACGACCGGTCGCGCAGCTCTTCCGGCGGCGAGCACTCGATCTCGAGGCGCCGACCCGTGAATGGGTGGTCGAGCCCGAGGCGGTGGGCGTGCAGCCGATAGCCGCCGTCGCCGGGCAGCCCCGGCTCGGGAACCAGGGATCCGCCGCATCCGTAGACGGGATCGCCGACCAGAGGGTGCCCGGCAACCGCCAGGTGGATCCGGATTTGATGTGGCCGGCCCGTGGGGATGCGCACCTCCACGACCGCGCCCTCGTCCCGCCGGCGAAGCACGCGCACGTGCGAGAGCGCCGCCTTGCCGCCGGGCGACGCGCCATGAACCTGCCCCAATCGGGGATGCGGCACGGGACCGATGGGGGCATCGACCGCGAACGCACGCCGGCGCGGAACGCCGGTGACGAGGGCCCGGTACGACTTGTCCACCCGGCCCTCGCGCCAGGCGGCCAGCACCGCACGTCGGGCTTCGGCCGTGAGGGCGAAGAGCACGATTCCCGACGTTCCCCGCCCCAGGCGATGCAAGGGCACGGCGCTTGGGGCAAGAGGCCGCACCAGATGCAGCAGCGTGTGCTCCAGGAAGCCGCCGTTCGGAACGGTAGGAAGGCCGCGCGGCTTGGCGACGGCCATCAGCCACTCGTCGCGGTAAAGGACGGCGAACGCCAGGGGCACCGCCGGCTCCTCCCACGGCGGTCGCTTCCAGACGAGCCGCTGGCCACGGCGCAGGACTGTCCCAGGCTCGGCGGCGTCCTCCTCGAGAATGACCTCGCCGGCATCGATCCGCGCCCGCCACTCCGCCTCGGCCGTGTGCCGATAACGGCGCGCGAGGTAGGAGAGGACCTTCTCACCCTCGGCCTCCGGGCCAATGCGGTCCTCGTACGCGAACCCGGAGTTCACGAGCGATAGTGTGCGGCCAGTGGTCTGGTGCGGCAACCCGGCGGGCCGAGCAAGCGGCCTTGACACCCCCCTGGGCGATCACGCAGCATCACCTTGCATTTGTCCATGCCCAGACCCGCCGCGTTCGCCGTCGCCGCCGCTGCCGCAGGACTTGGGATCGTCCTCTTTGTGTCGCAGGCTGCGGAGCCGCCGGCCGGATCGGTCCAGCCGCTCGCCGAGCCCGGTCCCGGCCGGGAGGCGGAGGGGCCGCCGGACGAGTGGCTGCTCCAGGCGCGCCTCAGCGGCGGCCCCATCACCCCCGCCCAGCTCCGGCGCGCGAGCCTGCAGGCGGAGGACGTCGGGCGGATGACGGAGGCGGACTCGCCCGTCCTCGGCCAGTCGCCCTGGACCTTCGAGGGCCCGGAGGTGATCGGCGGCCGCATCACGGACCTGGCCGTCGATCCCATCGCCCCCGACACGCTCTACGCCGCGGCGGCCACGGGCGGCGTCTGGAAGAGCGCGAATGCGGGCGGGACGTTCCAGCCGGCCTGGCCGCGCGGCCTCAACCAGGCCGTGGGGGCCCTGGCCATCACCTCGACGGGGACGCTGTACGCAGGGACGGGCGAGTCGAACCCCGGCGGCGGCAGCCTGAGCTTCGGGGGCAAGGGCGTCTACGCCTCCACCGATGGCGGCGCGCACTGGAAGCCCCTGGGGCTTTCGGGCACCGAGCGCATCGGCCGCATCAACGTGGACCCGGCCGACGAGGCGCGCGTCTTCGTGGCCGCCACCGGCCCCCTCTTCGCGCCGGGCGGTGAGCGCGGCGTCTACCGCAGCAGCGACGCCGGCGCGACCTGGGCCCGCGTGCTGGCCGGCTTCAATCACACGACCGGGGCCTCCGACGTGCGCGTGGACCCGCTCGATCCCAGCCGCGTCTACGCCGTAATGTGGGACCACCTCCGGGTGCCGGACTTCCGGCGCTACGGTGGTATCGGGTCGGGGATTTATCGCTCCACCGACGGCGGTACGCAGTGGCAGCGATTGTCGGGAGGGCTCCCGCCCTCCGGGCCCGACGTCGGCAGGATCGGCTTCGGGATGGCGCCGTCGAATCCGGACCGGCTCTACGCGGTCTACATCGACGCCGCCGGCTCGTTCACCGCCGCCTACACCTCCACGAACGGGGGCGACTCCTGGACCCAGCTCCCGAACAGTTCGGTGCTCTCGAGCTCCCAGTCCACCTACGGCTGGTGGTTCGCCCGCATCTGGGTGGACCCCGCCGACCCCTTGCGCGTGTTCGTGGCCGGGGTGCCGCTCGCGGTCTCGACCAACGGCGGGATCATCTGGACCTCGCAGGGATCCTTCCACGCCGACCAGCACGCCATGGCGTGGGACGCCAATGCGCCCGGGCGGGTCTACCTCGGCAATGACGGAGGGGTCTACCGGTCGCAGGCGAACGCCAACCCGCCGTGGACCTTCGGATCCGTGCAGCCCTTCACGCAGTTCTACACGCTCGACGTGGGCGAGCAGGACCCGAACCGCATCGTCGGCGGCGCGCAGGACAACGGCTGCGGCCGCTCCTACACGACGGCCAACCCGGACCTGTGGAACGTCTGGGCCTGCGCCGACGGCCTGGAGACGCTCATCAGCTACGAGAACCAGAACATCGTTTACGGCTGCAGCCAGTACGGGAGCTGCGTGCGCTCGCTGAACGGCGGGGACAGCTCGTCGTCGCTGGGCGGGACGACGTCCGCACGGCGCAACTGGCTCACGCCCCTCGTGTTCGACCCCAGCGACGCCGACGTGATGTACTACGCGGGGAACATCGTCAACCGCTCGACGAACGGCGGCGTGTCCTGGACGGCGATCAGCCCCGACCTGACCGGCGGCGATCCGCACCCCGAGGATGCCTACCCCTTCGGCACGGTGACCACCGTGGCCGCCGGGAAGAGCAACCCGCTGGCGCTCTACGCCGGCACCGACGACGGCAGGCTGTGGCACACGAGCACCGGCGGATCGCCCTGGACCCAGGCCGCCGATCCTGACCTGCCCGATCGCTGGGTCACGCGCGTGGCCGTGGACCCCTCGAACGCCGCGGTCGCCTACGTGACCTTCTCGGGCTTCCGCAACGCGGACCACGCCCCCTACGTGCTGAAGACCGTGGACGGCGGCGCCGGCTGGACCGACATCACCGGCAACCTGCCCCAGGCGCCGGTGAACGCCGTCGCCCTGGCCGGGACGGCCATCATCGTGGGCACCGACGTGGGCGTGTTCCTGACCGCCAACGGCGGCGTGACGTGGCTGCGCCTGGGCCGCGGCCTGCCGAACGCGCCCGTCCTCGACATCCGCTACCACCAGCCCACGAACCGGCTGTACGCCGCGACCTTCGGCCGCGGGATGTGGAGGGTGCAGCTGCCGGCGTCCCTCGTCGATCGACGCTGAAGGTGGCCTTCCCCGACCTGCGGGCCTTCCTCGACGAGCTACGCCGTAACGGCGACCTGGCGGTAATCGAGGCCCCGGTGGAC
>DAINRN010000226.1:0-6214 GCA_036741815.1 Acidobacteriota bacterium | reverse complement strand
GGGCATGACCGGGCCCTACGATTCGGTCATCGGCGTCGAGGTGGAGACCATCCTCAAGCGTTTCACGACCGGCATGCCCATCCGGTTCGAGACGGCGAAAGGCGACCCGCGCTTCGCGGCGGCGGTGGTGGACGTGGACGAGAAGACCGGCCGCGCGCGCGGGATCGTGCGCATGCTGCTCGGCGAGGGGGACCTGAAGCGCTGACGACGCGGCAGTGCGGCGATACAATCCGTCGTTCCCGCTCGCGGAGGACCCTCATGCCCGCCGTCTCTCACCGCCAGGCCTTCCGGCTGCTGACGGCCGTCCTTCTCCAAGCTGGCAGCGTTGCCGCGGGTGACTGGCCCGGGCTCCGCGGACCCACCCACGACGGCCGGGCCGGGTCCGACAGCGTCTTCGGCGGCGAGGCGGGTCAGCTGGTGGTGCGCTGGCGCGCCCGGCTGGGCTCCGGGTACTCCGGCGTGGCCGTCGCCGACGGGCGGGCCGTCACGCTCTTCTCGGACGGCAGCGGCGACGTGCTGGCCGCCTTCGACGCGGCCACCGGACGGGAGGCCTGGCGCGTGCCGGTGGCCGAGGCGCACAAGGGCAAGGACGGCTCGTTCGACGGGCCCGTCTCCACGCCGGCCGTCGACCGCGGCCGGGTGTTCGCCCTCGGACCGCGCGGCGACCTCGTGGCCGTGGACCTGAGGACAGGTGCTTTGCTCTGGCGCGTCGACCTCCCCGAGCGGGAGGGGGGGCGGCCGCCGCACTACGGCTTCGCCTCCTCCCCCATCGTCGCGGGTGGCGTGCTCGTGGTCCAGGTGGGCGCCGACAAGGGGCGGGCCATCGCCGGCTTCGATCCCGCGACCGGAGCCCGGCGCTGGACGCTGGGCGAGGACGCCGTCCAGTACCAGTCGCCGGTCGCGCTGCGCCTGGGGGCGCGGGAGATCGTGGTGGGCGTCGGCGACACGCGCCTCATCGGCATCGACCCCGCCCGCGGCCGTCTCCTCTTCGACCACCCGCACGGCGGCGAGCCGGACGCCATCTCGGTCGCCAGCGCGGTGCCGGTGCCCGCCGGGGACGGGCGCCTCTTCGTGAAGACGCACGTGGAGAAATCCACGATGTTCAAACTGGTGGAGGCGTCGGACGGCGGGGTATCGGTGCAGACCCTGTGGACGGCTCCCGTCCTGCGCGGCACGTACGGCATCCCCGTCTACCACGAGGGCCACCTCTACGGCATGAACGGGCGCGCGACCTTCAGCTGCGTGGAGGCCGCCACCGGCCAGATGAAGTGGCGGTCGCGCGACCCCGGCGACGGGTGGGTCACCCTGGCCGGCGGCGACCTCGTGATCCAGGCCAAGGACCGCACGCTGCACGTCGGCGCGGCCAGCCCCGAAGGATGGACCGAGCGCGCGCGGGTGCGCCTCTTCGAGGACCTGGCCTGGACGGCGCCCAGCGTGGCCGGCGGCGCGGTGTTCGCCCGCAGCCTCGGCGAGCTGGCGCGCGTGGACTGGGCGGCGGCGACGCCGGCGCCCGTGGCCGCGGCCTCCGTGGATCTGCCGGCGGCGTCCTCCCCGACCTTCGCCCGCTTCCTCGAGGAGGTGGGCCGCGCGGCCGACAAGGCGGCCCTGGTGGACCGGTTCCTTGCCGGCTTGCCGGACGGGCCGCTGGTCGATGCGCCCGACCGCGTGGTCTTCCTCTACCGCGGCGACGCCGCCGACATGGGCTTCGCCAGCGACCTGATCGGGGTCCGGCGGGAAGACCCCATGCGCCGCGTCCCCGGGACGGACCTCTTCTTCCACGAGTCGCTCCTGGAGCCGGGCACGCGCGTCAGCTACCAGTTCGTCCGCAACTTCGAGCAGCGCATCCCGGACCCGCGCAACCCGCGCCGCGTGCCCTGGAGGGGCGAGGCCTCGTCGCTGGTCCCGGGCGGCTGGCGCGAGCCGGCGCACCTGGCCCCCGCCCCGGAGGGGCGGCGGGGCCGGCTGGAGAAGATCGAGTTCGCCAGCACCCTGCGGCCCGGCACGCGGGTCGTCCTGCACGTCTACCTCCCCGCCGGCTACGACGCCTCTTCCGAGCGGTACCCGGTGGCCTGGGTGCTGGACGGCGACGCCGCGCGGGAGCAGGGGCTCGTCCCCCAGAGCCTGGACAACCTCATGCCGGAGCGCGTGGCGAAGGCGCTGGTCGTCTTCCACGGCCCGATCGACTGGGGCACCTGGAAGCCGCGCGATGAGGAGGCCGGCGCCGCCGCGGTGGAGCTGCTGGTGAAGGAGCTGGTCCCGTTCCTCGACGCCCGGTTCCGCACGGTGTCGGAGGCTCGGGCCCGAGCGGTCATCGGCCATTCCTGGGACGGGATTACGGCCCTGGGGGCCGTCTTCGACGAGAGCCGGCCGTTCGGCGCGCTGGGCCTGCAGTCCCTGGCCATCCTCGACACGCCGGAGGCCATGATCCTGCCGACGGTCCGCACGGCGGCGGTGCAGCCGCTGCGCGTGTACCACGACTGGGGCCGCTACGAGGCGCGCTCCACCCGGGAGAACGCGGACATGCGCGTGAGCAACGCGCGGATCAACGCGTACCTGCGCGAGCGGGGCTACCAGCCGGTGGGAGGCGAAGCCCCCGACGGCACGGCCTGGGGCAGTTGGCGCAACCGGACGGACCGGCTGTTCGAGACGCTGTTCCCGCCGCCGCGCTGAGGCGCATTCCTCAAGAGCTCCGCAGCACGAGCAGCAGCTGGTCCCAGACCGCCCGGCCGACCATGTTCCCCGGGATCATGCGCCACGCGTAGACACCGTCGAGGAAGACGAGCAGGGGGAGCACCAGCCGGCACTCGCGGCGCGTGAGCACGGAGTCGAAGCCGACCAGCAGAGCGAAGGGCGAGAAGGCCAGCATGTAGCGCGGCAGGTCCTTGTAGGTCGTGAAGGTGAAGAAGACCCAGTAGACCGCGCAATAGACGAACAGCTCGCGCCGGCGCCACAGGGCCAGGGTGCCGATCCCGAAGAGCAGGTAGAGCCACGCGTAGAGGTCCGCGGCGTGCATGCCCTCCCCCGCCTTGCGCAGGTAGGCGGTGAACGGCCACGGGGCAATGAGCGCCGCGTTGTCCATCGTCCAGGAGAAGTAGGCGAGGAAATCGCCGTAGACGACGTAATACCAGCCGAACACGGCGAGCAGGCCCAGGAGCGCCAACGGCACCGCGAGGGCGCGCCGCCACTGGCCCCGCAGCAGGTAGATGAGCCCGAAGATCGGGACGAGCAGCACGCCCGTGATGCGCGTGACCGCCGCCAGGGCGATGCATGCGACGACGGCCGCGGTGCGCTCCCTGGCCAGGAACAGGAACGCCGCGAAGACGAGGCAGTAGAAGAGCGGCTCGCTGGCGCCCACGGCGTGGTAGAGCATCCACCGCGGCGGGAGGAAGCTGAAGAGGACGGCCGTCCACAGCGGCGACACGACCAGTTGCTGGGACTTCAGCAGCTCGTAGAAGAGCAGCGCCGAGACCACCGCGGTCACGAGCGTGGCCAGGATCATCGCCGCCGGGTAAGCGCCGAGCGTGACGATCGTGAAGAGCCGGATCAGCAGCGGGTAGCCGGGCAGGTGGTTCGCGAAATACCACGGCGGCAGGTCGTACGGGACGAACGGATGATCGGCGGGGATGTGGTAGAGCGTCTTCGCCACGTACATGTACGGCGGGCCGTCCCAGTAGCGCGCGATCTTGTCGAGGTCGGAAAGATAGGGGACATACACGAGCAGGCTCGACAGCAGCATCACCCCCGCCACGACGAGGCGCGGGCGGGCGGAGCACCACTCTTCCAGCGGGTGCCGCGCGCGCTCGTCCACTGTCGCGGGCCTTTCCGATGTCACGGGCGCGGAGGGTACCGCTCCAACTCGCCCCGGGGCAAGCTCACTACCGTCCGACCAACAGGTACTCGCGGGCTTCCGCCCGCCGGACGCGGTCGTGGGTGCCGAAGTGATAACGGTGCTCGCGCTCGTGGATCTCGATCGTCCGTTTGTGGCGCTTCATCGCCGCCACGAGGACGCCCAGGTCGGGGAACCCGTTCGACGAGTACGACATCACGATGATGCTGCGCCGGAACCGCTCGAACAGCCCCTCGAAGGCGGCGAGCGCGGTGCGGCGGTACGAGAACGGCGTGAACGGCTTGGCGATCTTCTTGACCTTCGTCTCCGCGAGGACCTCCAGCCCCTCCCAGTAGCAGGCAAGCCCCTCGAGGAAGTGGTACCGCTTCACGTAGCAGTTGTCGTCCGCGCGCGGTACGTACGGCGGGTCCAGGTAGACGAGGTCCAGGCCCCGCGGGTCCACCCCGAACACGTCGCCGGTGCGGGCCACGTGGCGCCCGCCGTTGTCGAAGACGCACGCGTTGTAGGCCGTGACCTGCTCGCGGAAGTGCTCCTCAATCGAGAGCCGCACGTCCCGCCGACCGTCCTTGTACCGCGCCGGGTCACCGGCCACGGTGAAGACGCCGCGTGGCTGGCGCTTCGCGCACGACCGGATCAAGGCGGAGAGCGCGAGGGCCCGCCGGTACGGATCGTGCATCCGCCGTAGGTTCGCCCAGACATGGTCCAGGAAGCGCAGGTCGGCGGGAGTGAAGAAGATCCCGCGAAAGGTCCGCTCGATGAACCGGGCATGGCCGCGGGCGGGAGCGGTCAGGGAGCAAACGTCCTCCGCGTCCAGGACGACGGAGTTGTTCTCGACCGTGGCCTTCGCGATCGTCGCCGGGAAGCGGAGGAAGTCGTTGGCGACGACCCGCTTCCCCATCGTCTTCAGAAGATAGGAGACGCAACCCGAGCCGCTGAAGGCGTCGAGGGCGGTCTCGAAAGGCAGGCCGGACAGGATCCGCGCCAGCCAGGGCAACAGCCGGTGCTTGCTGCCCATGAAGCGCAGGGGCGGGTAGGCGCGGATGCGGTCCGTCGGCACGACCTCGGCCGTCGCGGTCACGTTCGACGGCATGGTACAGCCGCCGGGCGCGTTGGCGGCGCCTCGCGGCTGCGGGTACACTTCGAAGCGATGTCCGACGGCGCCGTCCCGGTTCCGCTCCTCCGGAACCTGACGCTCAAGACCAAGCTCCTGCTGATGATGCTGTCGCTGCTGGTCCTCTCCGTGTCCAGCCTGTTCCTGCTCCACCTCTACAACGAGCGGCAGCTGCTCTCCCAGCTCCGGGAGTACACCGAGGACCTCTCCACCGCGATCGAGGTGTTCCAGGAGCAGCCCGCCGGCGAGGGCGACCCCCAGGTGGTGCTGCGGGCCTACACCCAGAAGCTGCGCCAGCTGGGGGCGAAGGACGTGTCCCTGGCCGACGCCTCGGACGAGGTCCAGGCATCCACCAACCCCAGGAACGTGGGCAGGCACCTCGTGCGCGGGGCCAAGAAGAAGGGGCCGAAGGAGTACGTGATCCGCGGGGTGCTCGGCGAGGAGTCGGGGCCGCCGGGGAGCCAGCGGACGACCACCCTGTCCCTGCCCATCGTGGTGGGCGACGCCCGCGTCGGCAACCTCGTCATCACCCGCCATCTCGACGATTTCTCCGCCCTGTCCCACGAGGCCTTCGTGAGCCGCCTGGTGGCGACCCTCGCCGTCTTCGCCCTCGGGATCCTGCTCTCCCTCTATCTCTCCTGGACCTTCAGCCGGCCGCTGCAGGGACTGACCCGCGCCGCCCGCCAGGTGGCGGCGGGCGACCTGTCCGTCCAGGTCCCGCAGGGCGGCGGAAAGGACGAGATCGGCAGCCTCTCGCGCACGTTCAACGAGATGGTGGAGCGGCTGCGCGAGAACCGCCTGCTCGAGGAGCGCCTGCACTTCGCGGAGCGGTCCACGGCCATGGGCCGCCTGGCCTCGGCCATGGCCCACGAGATCCGCAACCCGCTGAACTTCATCAACCTCTCCATCGACCACGTGCGCGCGCGCCTCGGCCCCGAGGACTCGCCGCGCAAGGAGGATTTCGAGAAGGTCCTCGCCAACATGAAGGCGGAGATCAGCCGGCTGAACCGGCTGGTGGGCGATTTCCTCTCCTTCGGCAAGCCCATGCGCCTGCACCCGCGGCTCATCGCGGTGGAAGAGGTCCTGCGCGAGGTGGCCGCGCTCGTCGAGCACAAGGCGAAGGACCAGGCCATTGCCCTGACCCTGGACGCGGAGGACGCGCTGCCGCGGGTGGTGGCCAGCCGCCAGTCGTCCGCGGGGGCGAGCGGGTCGGTGCCGCGGCCGTCGTTGTCGGCCTGCGACTCGGTCAGGCGGAT
>DAINRN010000225.1:0-6234 GCA_036741815.1 Acidobacteriota bacterium | reverse complement strand
ACGCAAACCACGGACAGCGCGTTCGCGAAAGCCGCGGCGATCAACAGCTCGGGTGTCTCTGGCCTGACTGCGACGGCGGACACGACCGCCGTGTTCGCTTGGACCAACGTGGCCGCCGCCGACTGCCTGGCGTTGTTCTCCGTGATCTCCAGGTCCAGGAAGCGGGGATCCAGGCCGGTCTCCGCCAACACGTCCACCACCTGCTGCGGCAGGTCCGGGTCCTGGAGCTGGCGGGCGGAGAGGTTCACGGACACCGTCAGTCCCGGATAGCCTTCCTCCTGCCAGGCCTTGGCCTGCGCGCAGGCCTGGCGCAGCACGTACCGCCCCAGGGGGACGATCAGCCCCGTGACCTCGGCCAGCGAGATGAACTCCTGCGGGAGCAGAAGGCCCTTGCGCGGGTGCCGCCACCTCACCAGGGCCTCCACCCCGTGGATCCGCCGCGACCGCAGGTCCTGCAGGGGCTGGAAGTGGACCACCATCTCCTCGCGGGCCAGGGCCTGGTGCAGCTCGTTCTCCATGGTGAGAAGGCCCAGGGCCATGGCGTTGAGCGCGGGCCTGTAGAGCTGGTACCGGTTCCCGCCCTGCTCCTTGGCCTGGTACATGGCGGCGTCCGCGTTCTTCACCAGCGTCTCGAGGTCGTGGCCGTCCTCCGGGTAGAGGGCGACCCCGATGCTGGGGGTCACGAACAGGTCGCGCCCGGCCTGCGGGAAAGGGGCCTCCAGGGCCTTGAGGATCTTCCGCGCCACGTTGATCGCGTCCTCGACCCGGGTCACGTTGGAGAGCAGCAGCGTGAACTCGTCCCCTCCGAAGCGGGCGATGGTGTCGTCCTCGCGCAGGCATTCGCGGAGCCGCTCCGCGACGTCCTGGAGGAGGCGGTCGCCGCGGCTGTGGCCGAGCGAGTCGTTGATGACCTTGAAGCGGTCGATGTCCACGAAGAGCACGGCCACCCGCTGGCGTTGGCGGCGGGCGTGGTGGATGGCCATCTGGAGGCGGTCGCCGAAGAGCAGGCGGTTCGGCAGGCCGGTCAGCGCGTCGTGGAAGGCCAGGTGCCGGATCTGCTCCTCCGCCTGCCGCCGGTCCGTGATGTCGCGGATGATGGCGGTGACGAAGGTCCGCCCGCGGGCCTCCCAGTTGGCCAGCGACAGCTCCACCGGGAACTCCGTCCCGTCGCTCCTGCGGGCCGCGGCCTCGATGGTGCGTCCCACCGCGGGGCCTCCTGCAGAGAGAAGGGTGCCGACCTCGCCCTGATAGGTTTCGTGGAAACGCTCGGGCAGCAGCGCGACCAGCGGCCGTCCCACCGCCTCGCGCGCCGGCATCTGGAAGGTCCGCTCCGCCCCCGTGTTGAAGTAGGTGACGTCCCCGCGGCTGTCGGCCACCACGATGGCGTCGCTGGCCGTCTCCGCCACCGCCCGGAACTTCTCCTCGCTGGCGCGGAGGGCCTCTTCCGTGCGCTTGCGCTGGATGACGGAGCCGAGCTGGGCCGCCACCACCGACACCAGGGCCAGCAGGCCGGAGTCCTCCTCGCGCCGCTGGCGCATGTAGAAGGTCAGGACGGCCACGACCTCATCGCGGGAGAGGACGGGGATGGCTACGGCCGCCCGCAGGCCGGAGGCGCGGGCCAGGAACGTGACGTCCCGGATCCACAGGGGCTGCCGCGAGGACCATACCCGGCCCGGAAGGCCTTCCCCGTGCGAGAAAGAGCGCCCTGCGCTGCGGGCGCGGAACTCGCCGGCGCCGCTGGCCGATGCGCACCAGGTGAAGGCCCGCTCGAGGAGCCGTCCCTGGTAGTTCGGCATCCAGGCTTCCCCGTAATCCCATCCCGTGAAGCCGCAGACCTGCTCGATGGCCACCGACAGCGCCGAGTCCAGGTCCGCCGCCTCGCCGATGGCCTGGGTGAGCGCCTGCAGCAGCCGGGTCTCGTCCTCCGCCCGCTTGCGCGCCGTGATCTCTCGCGCCACGCCTTCGATGGCGATGACCCGTCCGCTCTCGTCCCGGACGGCGCTGTTGCGCTGCTCGGTCCAGAGGATGGCTCCGTCCTTCTGGACCCACCGGGCCAGGAACGTGCTCGCCACCGCGGACTCCAGCGTGGGGTCGCCGTCCGGCGACGGCCGGCCTTGCGGGAACACGAGACGCGCCCCCAGGTCGGGGTCGGCGTAATGCTCCTCGGGGGCGTGCCCGGTGATGGCCGTGGCCGACGGGCTCATGTACTCGAAGCCGGGGTCCGGGCGGAGACGGTAGCGGTAGGCGATGTCCTGGACGTTCTCCGGCGGAGCCGTGAAGCCACGGCTGCGGTCTCGCGCGCCCTCTTCCGGAGGGTAGGTCCGGGAGTCAGACACGGTCGGGCAGGATGCCGTAAACCCAGGTGAAGCGCAAGTTTGTAGTGCCCCAGTTTTGATAGGCGCCCTTGACGCGCCCCAGCCGCGGACGTAGGCTCCGTCGCCTGTATGGAGCGCGCGCTCTCGCTGTTCGGCCTGGTCGTCATCATGGGCATTGCCTACGCCCTGTCGACCAACCGCAGCGCGGTCCGGTGGAAGACGGTGGCCTGGGGCATCGGCCTCCAGTTCGCCCTCGCCCTCTTCGTGCTGAAAACGACCGCCGGTCAGGCCCTCTTCGCCTGGATCGGCGACAAGATCAACAAGGTATTGGGGTTCTCGTTCGTCGGCTCGGAGTTCGTTTTCGGGAAGATGGGGGCCAGGGGAGGGGCGGGGACGGGCTTCGTCTTCGCCTTCCAGGTCCTCCCCACCATCATCTTCATCGCCGCGGTCTTCGCGATCCTGTACTACCTCGGCGTCATGCAGGTCATCGTCAAGGCCTTCGCGGTGGTCATGACCCGCCTCATGGGGGCCAGCGGGGCCGAGAGCCTGAACGTGGCGGCCTCCATCTTCATGGGCCAGACGGAGGCCCCCCTCACCGTCCGCCCCTTCCTCAACAAGATGACGCAGTCCGAGCTCATGACCGTCATGACCTCCGGCATGGCCCACATCAGCGGCGGGATCATGGGGGCCTACATCGCCTTCGGGGTCGAGGCCAAGCACCTGCTGGCCGCGGTCATCATGACGGCCCCCGGGACCATCCTCCTGGCCAAGCTGTTCGTACCCGAGACCGAGACCCCCGAGACCGCGGGCACCGTGAAGCTGGAGATCCCCCGCACCGACGCCAACATCATCGGGGCGGCCGCGCGGGGCACGGCGGAAGGCCTGCACCTGGCCATCAACGTGGCCGCCATGCTGATCTCGTTCCTCGCGCTGGTGGCATTCCTCAACGCGCTGCTCGGGGCCTTCGGGGCCTGGATCGGCGTGCCCCAGTTGAGCCTCCAGCTGATCCTGGGCTACGCCTTCATGCCCCTGGCCCTCGTCATGGGCGTGCCCCTGAAAGACGCCTTCGTGGTGGGCGGCCTGCTGGGCACGCGCACGGTCCTGAACGAGCTGATCGCGTACTCCCAGCTGGGACAGCTGCGGGAGACGCTCGATCCGCGGTCCTTCACGATCGCCACCTACGCCCTGTGCGGGTTCGCCAACTTCAGCTCCATCGGCATCCAGATCGGCGGCATCGGGGCCCTGGCCCCCGAGCGGCGCAACGACCTCGCCCGGCTGGGCCTGCGCGCGCTGCTGGCGGGGACGCTGGCCAACTTCATGACCGCCTGCATCGCGGGAATGTTGCTTTGACGCTCCTCGCCGACCTGGGCGAGGCCGTCCGCTTCGTCCAGTCCAAGACCCCGCTGCGCCCGGCTATCGGCCTTGTCCTGGGATCCGGCCTGGGCGCCTTCGCCCGCAGCCTCGAGAAGGCCACCGCCATTCCCTACGGAGAGATTCCCCATTTCCCGGTCTCCACCGCGATCGGCCACAGCGGCGAGCTGGTGATCGGGCACAGCCAAGGGGTGCCGGTGGCGGTCATGGCCGGCCGCGCCCATTACTACGAGGGATACACGCTGCAGCAGGTCGTGTTCCCGGTGCGGGTCCTGGGGCGCATGGGCGTGAAGATCCTGATCCTGACCAACGCCGCGGGCAGCGTGAACGTGGCCTACAAGCCAGGGGAGCTGATGGTCATCAGCGACCACATCAACTTCATGGGCGGCAATCCCATGATCGGCCCCAACGAGGACCAGCTCGGGCTGCGCTTCTTCGACATGAGCGAGCCCTACGACCCGCAGCTCCGGGAGATGGCGGAGAAGGCCTGCTGGAAGGCCGGGGTCACCGTGCGCAAGGGCGTCTACATCGCCTTCACCGGGCCGTCGTACGAGACGCCGGCCGAGATCCGCATGTGCCGCACGCTGGGGGCCGACGCGGTGGGGATGTCCACGGTGCCCGAGGTCATCGCCGCCCGCCACATGGGCATCCGCGTGCTCGGGATCTCGTGCATCACCAACATGGCCGCCGGAGTTATTTAGAAATCCCGCGACCACCGCGAGGTGCTGGAGGTGGGCGAGAAGGTGAAGGGCGCGCTCATGGACGTCCTGGGCCGCATCATCCAGGACGCGGGCAAGGCTTGAAGCGAGCCGCGCGCCGCGGCCCGCGTCCCCGCCGGCCGTCGGGGCTGGCGGAGATCGTCCGGCTGGCGCGCGCGGCCCGCGAGTCCGCCCATGCCCCGTTCTCCCGGTACAAGGTGGGGGCGGCGCTCCGCGCGAAGGGCGGCGAGGTCGTGACGGGGTGCAACATCGAGAACGCCTCCTACGGCCTGACGCTGTGCGCGGAGCGGGTGGCGGTCTTCAAGGCCGTCTCCGAAGGGATGAGGGGGTTCGACGCCATCGCGGTGGTGGTCGACTCGCCGAAGCTCGCGGCGCCCTGCGGGCCTTGCCGGCAGATATTGTGGGAGTTCTGCGGCGACATCTGGGTGAGGATGGAGAACCTGAAGGGCCGCGGCGTGACGCGGCGGATGTCGGAGCTTCTACCCATGGCATTCGATCAGGGCAACCTGTGAGGCGCGCCGTGTGGCTCGCGCTCGTCGCCTTTCTGGTCCCGCTGGCCGCGGCCGCCGCCGAGCCCGTCGACCTCCTGGTGCGGAACGCCACCGTGGTCACGGTCGACGCGCAACACCGCGTGATCGCCGACGGCGCGGTGGCCATCGCCGGCGGCCGGATCCTGGCCGTGGGCCCGGCGGCGGAGGTCGCCGCCCGCTACCAGGGACGCGAGGTGCTCGACGCCGGCGGCGGCATCGTCCTGCCCGGCCTCATCAACGCCCATACCCACGCCCCCATGGTCCTGTTCCGCGGGATCGCCGACGACCTCAAGCTGATGGACTGGCTCCAGAAGTACATCTTCCCCGCGGAGGCGAAGAACGTCACCGCCGAGTTCGTCAAGGCGGGGACGCGCCTGGCCGCGCTGGAGATGATCCGCTCCGGCACCACCACCTTCGTGGACATGTACTACTTCGAGGACCAGGTCGCGGAGGCGGCGAAGGAAGCGGGGCTGCGCACGGTGGCGGGCGAGACCCTCATCGAGTTCCCCGCCCCGGACAACAAGACCGTGGCCGACGCGCTGGCGTACACCGAGCGCTTCCTCAAGCGGTGGGCCGGCGATCCACTCGTTGTGGCCGCGGTCGCGCCGCACTCCACGTACCTGGCCAACCCCGAGACCCTGAAGGCGGCGCGCGCCCTCGCCGACAAGTACGCGGCGCCCATCCTCATCCACCTGTCGGAATCCGCGGACGAGCAGTCCCAGGTCAAGGAGCGGTACAAGAAGACGCCCACCGAGCACCTGCGCGACCTCGGGGTCCTGCGCAAGGGACTCCTCGGCGCGCACGGCATATGGCTGAGCGCGGGCGACCGGGCGCTCCTCCGCGAGGCCGGGGCGGGCGTGGCCCATTGCCCCCAGAGCAACATGAAGATCTCGTCGGGGCCCGCGCCCGTCCGCGAGATGCTGGCCGAGGGCGTGCGCCTGGGCCTGGGCACGGACGGCGCCGCCAGCAACAACGACCTGGACATGTTCGAGGAGATGCTGACGGCTGCGCTCCTGGCCAAGCACGTGACCGGGGATCCCACGGTGGCGCCCGCGCCCGCCGTCCTCGAGATGGCCACGCTCGGGGGGGCCCGCGCCCTGGGGATGGAGGACCGGTTGGGCTCGCTGCAGGAAGGCAAGCGCGCGGACCTGATCGTGGTGGACCTCTCCGCGCCGCGCCTGCATCCCCTCTACGACGCGGTCTCCCACCTCGTCTATGCCGCCAAGGGATCCGACGTACGGCACGTGGTGATCGAGGGCAAGGTGGTCCTGCGCGACCGCAAGGTCACGACGCTGGACG
>DAINRN010000224.1:5082-6248 GCA_036741815.1 Acidobacteriota bacterium | reverse complement strand
ATCCTCGATGTCGTCGAGGCCGATCCGTCGGTCGATGAGTCGATCGACCGGCAGTGTGCCGGGTCCGCGCGTCAAAGTCCCTGTGGGATCGAGGCGCCGCCGCTATGGCGGCTAAAGCACCATCTGCGTCTGGGTCACCAGCGCCACCAGCTTCCCCTCCGCGGTCGTGAACTGCACGTCGAGGACGGCGAAGTCGCCGGCGGCCGCGGGCCGGGGCTCCACGGGGTCGTAGCGCGCGGCCTCCTCGCGCAGGCGGGCCAGCTCGCGGTCCACGTCCTCCTCCGCCACCGCGACGGCCGGCGCCTTCGCGGTCAGGCCCTTCCACTCCGGCAGCTCCACCAGGGGCAGGGTCTCGAAGACGGCCTTGAAGGTGAGGGGCTGGCCCTCGTCGATCTTCAGGTCGGTCACGCGCGGCGCGGCCAGCGGCCGCAGGCCCCGGCCCTCCAGCTCTTCGTGGACCACCTTGTTGACCAGCTTCTCCGCGACGTCTTCCAGGACCTGCTGCAGGAAGCGCTGCCGGATGACCTCGGCCGGGATCTTGCCCGGCCGGAAGCCGTCCATCTTCACCCTTCGGGCGTAGTGCTGGGCGCGCGCGGCGATCTCCCGGTCCACGACGTCGGCCTCGATCTCGAAGGCCAGCGACTTGCGGACCGACGTCTCCTCGTTGTACTCGACCTTCAAGCGATTACCTCTCCTTGTTGTCGTTCACCCCGTCCACCGAGGGCAGGACCGCCAAGAATAACACGGGGCGGGTGCTACACTTCGCGAGCAGGCTCCGTGCGGAAGTGGCGGAACGGCAGACGCGCGCGGCTTAGGACCGCGAGCCGAAAGGCGTGGGGGTTCGAATCCCCCCTTCCGCATATCCCACACGGCGCGATCGATGCGGGCGCGTGCAGCGCCGTGTGATTTGTCCCTTCCCGTCAACCGGTCCCTGGTTCGTTTCAAGACTGGTCATGAAGCGGACCGGCTGGAACCCCACGCCAAGCGACACGCGTGCTGATACTCGCCGGCGCTGGACGCACGCGTGTCAGCGTATGTGGAACTTCGACTTCACCACCCGCCGGTCCTTCCTGCGGACCCGGTACCAGGCTGACACGTCGTTCATGGGCACCCACCGCCGCTCCTCCTTGCGGTAGTGCCAGTCCTTCTCCACCTGGTAGAGGACC
>DAINRN010000224.1:3179-5072 GCA_036741815.1 Acidobacteriota bacterium | reverse complement strand
CATGGGGTCGGTGGTGAACTCGCGGATCTTCTTCGTGTAGCCGGCGTCGTTGCCCTGAGCGAGCAGGAGGCTGGGGAAGGCGAGGAGGATGGCGGCGGTGAGAGTCTGGCTTGAGCGCATGCGTTTCCTCACCTGATGTGGAACTTCGATTTGACCACCTTGCCGTTTTTCTTCTGGCAGCGGTACCAGGAGGAAACGTCGTTGATGGAGACCCACCGGCGTTCTTCCTTCCGGTAGTGCCAGTCTTTCTCGACCTGGTAGAGGACCTGGAGGCCGCGCCCCTCGAGGATGTTCGTGATCTCGTTGTCGTGGTGGTTCTCCTCGTCGTAGTCGGTGATGGCCCGCTGTCCCATCTCGGAGTACTGGAGGTTCAGCTCCTGCAGCAGCTCGTCCAGGGTGGGGTCGATGTCCTCCACGCGCAGGCCCAGGCTGCGGGCCTCGCGGCTGGTGATCGGGTACTGGTGGGCGGGGTAGGACGAGTTCAGGCGCCGGCTGATCCGCTCCGCCTTCTTCGCATCGCGCATGTGGTAGCCGAGGATCTCCCGGCACAGCATGAGCGACAGGCTGCTGGCCCGGTCCAGGGCGCCGACCACCAGCGGGTGGATGTACTTGTAGAGCTCCTGGTAGGGGTTGACCGCCGACGGCCCGCGGCCCGCCGAGCTCTTCCAGAGGCGGATGACCCGCTCCACCTCGTCGTGGCTCACCGCCACCAGGTTGTTGGTGTGATCGAGCGGCGACAGGTCGTGCTCGAGCGAGGTGTCCACCGCGGTCAGGTAGGAGAGCGGGCCCATGCCGATGTTGTCGGCGCCGAGGGCCAGCATGGTGGCCGCGGAGGCGCAGTTCAGCGGCGCCACCACGGTGAGCCGGCGGGTGTACCGGCGCAGCAGGTGGACCATCCGCAGCGCGGCCATGCCGCTGCCCCCGTCGGACTTGACGAAGAGGACCAGCCGCGCCTGGGGCCCCGCTCCCCGCAGGATCTCGTGCAGGGCCATCACGTCGTTGTCGCAGACCGACCCGCTGGTGGATGTCCAGTAAGCCAGGAACATCCCGTCCACCCGCCGCTGGATGCGGTTGAAGGTGGCCTGGGTGGCCTCGAAGAGGAGGGGCGGGGTCTTGATCCGGACGCGCGGCCGACGCTTGGGCATCGGCGCACTCTACACCAACGTACGGGTCCCTCCCCGACGCGGTCGCGGTCGGCGGGGAGGGACGGAGCGATCGGCTTCTAGACGGCTATCTGGCGGTGGGTCTCGCGGGCGGCGCGGGCCGGGCGGGCCTCCGACCAGCTCGCCTGCAGGCGGGCCTCGCGCGCGCGGCGCAGGGCCAGGTTCTCGGCCTCACGCTTCCGCCGGGCCTGCAGGGCCTTCTCCAGCTCCGCGGCCAGCTCCTGCGGGTTCCTCACCAGCGACGACCACCAGCTCCAGGGGAGCTGGCCGTCGAAGGGCGGGGTGGCGTGCAGCTCGACCTTGCACACGAAGCGGAGGGACTCGACGCCTTCGCGCCAGACGCCGAAGCGGACCTGCAGCGGGCGCATCTCCTCGTGGCGCAGCAGGTCCCAGGCCGCGTCCTCGAAGGCCTGCCCGAGCGCCTCGTCGTGGGGACGGATGGGGTTCTCGCGGAACTGGATGCGCGACCAGACCAGCTTGCGCACCCCGTTCTTCACGTACTGCACGTTCTGCTCGTCCTTCCCCTGGAAGAGCTTGCGGTAGCGCGCGGCGCCGCCGCCCTCGACGATCTCCCAGTCGAAGTAGGCGGACTTGGTGCGGGTGGGCCCTTGGAGGATCAGCTCCCACGCGGAGCTGCGGGAGGGGGCGATCATCGTCGCGCTCCACTCCTCACCCGGAGGGACACCCACGGCCTCGAGGGCGCCGCGGAGGGCCCGTTCCGTCTCGCTGT
>DAINRN010000224.1:0-3169 GCA_036741815.1 Acidobacteriota bacterium | reverse complement strand
GGTGAGCCCCATTGCGCCTCCTTTTCAAGGACGGCCTTTCGGACAGGAAGCAATGGCCGTGCCAGGGAACGAATGGAGCCTCCCCCCCGAGAACGGCCTACGGAGAAACGATTTCCAAGCATCCTTTCTAATATGGTCAAGTTTTTAGGTGAGCCCGCCCCGGTGGGGTCCATCGCAAACTCTACAAACCGGGATCCGCAGCTGAAATGAGGTAGCCTTCGGCGGCGGCGAGCCCCGGAGGCGTGGAGATGTCCCCGGCCAAGGGCGAGGGCACCTACAACGTGGTCGTGATCGGCGGAGGCACGGCCGGCCTGGTCACGGCCGCGGCCACCGCCGCCCTGGGCGGGCGTGTCGCGCTCGTGGAGCGGGGCCGCATGGGGGGCGACTGCCTCAACACCGGCTGCGTCCCGAGCAAGGCCCTCATCTCCTCGGCCCGCCTGGCGGCCCAGATCCGCCGCGCCCCCGAGTGGGGCCTGGATCCGATGGAGCCGCGCTTCGATCTCGGCCGCGTCCTCGAGAGCATGCGCGAGCGGAGGGCCAGGATCGCGCCCCACGACTCGCAGGAGAGGTTCGAGTCGCTCGGGGTGGACGTCGTGCGGGCCCACGCGCGCTTCCTCTCGCCCCACGAGGTGCAGGCGGGGGGGCTGCGCCTCCGGGCCCGCAACTTCGTGATCGCGACGGGCAGCCGGCCCGCCATCCCGCCCATCGAAGGGCTGGCCGGGGCGGGCCCGCACACGAGCGAGACCATCTTCGACGACCTCCGCGAGAGGCCGGACTCCCTGCTGGTCCTCGGCGGCGGGCCCATCGGCTGCGAGCTGGGCCAGGCCTTCGCCCGGCTCGGTGTGGCCGTCACGATCGTGCAGCGGGCGGCCCGCATCCTCGAGAAGGAGGACGAGGACGCGGCCGCCGTCGTCCGCAGGCGGATGGAGGCAGACGGCGTGCGCGTGCTGACCGCCGCCCAGGCCCGGGCCGTCTCCCGGCAGGGCGCCCGGGTGCGCGTTGCCGTCCAGACCGGCGAGGGCCGCGAGGAGACGCTGGAAGCCGCGGCGCTGCTGGTCGCCGCGGGCCGGGCGCCAAACACGGGGGACCTGGGGCTGGACGCGGCCGGAGTCGCCCACGACGCGAAGGGCATACGCGTCGATGCCTGCCTGCGCACCTCGCGGCCGCACATCTACGCGGCCGGCGACGTCGCCGGGGGCCACCATTTCACGCATGTGGCCGACGAGCACGCGCGCACCATCGTCCGCAACATCCTGCTGCCGTGGCCGGCGAAGAGGGCGGAGCAGACCGTCGTGCCCTGGTGCACCTACACCTCGCCCGAGGTGGCGCACGTCGGGCTCAACGAGGCGGAGGCCCGCGCCAGGGGGATCGCCCACGACGTGTGGTCCTGCCCGTTCCGCGACGTGGACCGCGCCGTGGTCGAGCGTGAGGAAGAGGGCTTCGTGAAGGTCCTCACCGCCAGGGGCGCGGACCGTATCCTGGGCGTGACGATCGTGGGAGAGAGGGCGGGGGACCTCGTCCACGAGCTCGTGCTGGCGATGAAGAGCGGCATCGGTCTCCGGCGCGTGGCGGAGATGATCCACGCCTACCCGACCTTCGCCGAGGCCGCGCGCAAGACCGCGGACCGGGCCCAGAAGGCGCGGCTCACTCCGCTGGCCGCGAGGCTCTTGTCCAGTCTCTACCGGTGGCGGCGTCGCTGAGGGGATGGGCCCGGGAAGTCCGGGGCCCTAGGAAGCGGCCGCTTCCTCGAGGCGGATGCGCTCGGCCGTGCTGGGTACCTGGACGTCGATCGGCTTTCCGCAACGGGTGCGGGGACACCGCAGGCGTGTGGTGACCACGCCGCCACCCGTCCCGCGCACGGTGAGGCGCAGGGTGTAGGCCGCCCCGCAGCTCGGACAGCGCCTGGACGCGGAGCCGCCCGCAGCGTGCTGACGGAGGCCGTCCGCGACGCTGCGGATCGCGGCCACGGCCGCGCCGGCCGCCGCCTCCCGGTCCGCCAGGCTGCGCTCCACGCTGCGCGCGGCCACCTCCGCCTGGTCCAGCAGGTTGCGCGCGTTGCGCAGCGCGGTCTCCGCGCGCGCGTAGCTGGACCGCACCGGCTCGCGGTGCTTCTCGAAGGCGCGCTCGATCGCGTCGATGGCGAGGGCGAGCAGCGGGTCCATCTCGGGGGAACAGGTCCCGCGCAGCGCGCGCGCGTCCCGGAGCAGGGTCTGGATGCCGGCGAGGGTGCGCGTGCGCGCGGGGCCGTCCACGTCGAGGAGGGCGGCGGCCGCCGGGTCAGGGCGCGGGCCCGGGGAAGCCGACCGCCCGTCGCCGTCGCCGTTGCCGTTGCCGTTGCCCGGAGCGCGGCCGGGCTCCGGGCGCACGCCGTGCGTCCGCCAGATCCGGCTGATCGCCGTCTGCGTCAGGCCCACGGCCTGCGCCATCGATCGGGTCGTCCACGCGGCGCCGTTGGGCGCGCGCTCGCCCGTCAGGCGGATCACCTTGGCGACCTGCTCGTCGGTGATGCGGCGCGGGGCCCCGGGGCGCGGGTCGTCGTGGAGACCCTGAAGGCCGCGGGCGCGGAACCGCGCGCGCCACTTCCCCACGGTCTGCTTGGTCATCGCGCAGCGCGACGCGACTTCTTTGTTGGAGACGCCGTCCGCGGATGCGAGCACGGCGGCCGCACGGCCGGCGAGACGGCGATCGTGTCCCCGGGCCCAGCGCTCCAGCGCCTCCCGTTCGAGCGGCGTGATCTTCAGGGGCGGTATCGGTCGACCGGTCCGCATGACGTCTCCCCCCGGCCCGGCTCGAATTACGTTGGGGACTTCGGAATCAACGCCGCGTCGCGAGTTATTAATACACGGATCCCCGGGGGGGGGCAAGAGGAACTTCGCGGAGCGCGTCGCGATCTGCTCCCGCGCACGGGCGAAGCGCCTCCGGTCTCAGCGCCGCCCGCGTCGTCCGGCGACGCGGGAGCCACCGCGCGCCGAGCTCTCCGGCCGGAAGCGGACGAAGACGGGATGGCGGAGCAGCCCTTCTTCCGTGCGCTCCCGATAACGGACCTCGCAGACGACCCGGGGCTCGACCCACGTATGGTCGCGGCCACGCGGCGCGTCCGCGCAGGCGGCCTCGGCGCGGCGGAAGCCGGCGAGCGTCTCGCGCACCTCCGCCCGCACCCCGCCCAACC
>DAINRN010000223.1:0-6250 GCA_036741815.1 Acidobacteriota bacterium | reverse complement strand
CACCTCGCGGCCGCCGACGGTGAACGCCACGTAGCCCGGGCTGGGCAGCTCCTCGACCTGGCCGAGGATGTTCGGCACGGAGATCTTCTTCGGCGGGTCGTAGGGCACGAACCGCGCGTCGATGCGATAGTCCTCCCGCACCGGGAACCAGCGCAGCCCCGTGAACTCCTTGAGCAGCGCGCTCTGCGTGTCCTTCAGCCGGATGCCGTAGCGGCCGCCCCGCTCGATCACGTGCAGCGTGAGGCGCGGCCCGAGCTTGAGGACGTCCGCGGGCCCCGGCACGTCGGGCTTGAGCTCGCGCGCGGTGACCGGCGTCCCGCCGAGGGTGGCCTCCACGCCGGTCTCCATGCGCACGGTCGTCGTGCTGCCGCGCAGCTCGAACACGCCCGCCCGGGCCGGCGCGGATCCCGCGGGCAGGACGATGCCGTTGCCGGGATCCGTGCCGAAGGAGGTGGCGCCGGGCTTGAGCCAGAAGAGGCCGACCACCTGCAGCCAGCCGCCGTCGCTCTTGAGCCGCGCCTCGCGCTGTCCGCGCCACGTCTCGATCTCGGCGCGGTAGGCCGGGTCGGGCGCGGGGGCGGCCGCCGCCGCCATGCCTGCGAGACCGACGAGGCCCGCGAGCGTCCGCTTCATCAGCATCCTTCATCCAGTCTATGCCAGGCCGCTTTCGCCGTAGAATCGCGGCGCTTGTCCCGAGGCGCGGCGCTCGCGTTCGTGGCCGTCGCGTCGGTGGCCGCGCCCGGCGGTCGCGCGCGGCCAGCGAGGACCAGGTCCGGCGGATCGGGCGGGATCCCTCGCTTCTCCACTTCGCGTGCCACGCGCTGGCGGACGCGGCCTCGCCCCTGCACTCGTCCCTGGTGCTCGCGCTGCCCGCGGAGTGGAAGCCGGGCCAGCCCAACGGGTTGCTGCAGGCCTGGGAGATCCTCGAGCAGGTGCGGCTCGACGCCGACCTCGTGGCCCTGTCGGCCTGCGGCACCGCCCTGGGCCAGGAGATGTCCGGCGAGGGCGTGCTCGGCCTCACCCGCGCGTTCCAGTACGCGGGCGCGCGCAGCGTGCTGGCCTCGCTCTGGTCCGTGAGCGACGAGGCCACGGCCCTGCTGATGGGCCGGTTCTACCGCGGCCTGCGCCAGGGCGAGGCCAAGGATGCGGCCCTCCGCAACGCGCAGATCGAGATGCTGCGCGGGCCGCGGTCCCACCCCGCGCTGTGGGCCGCCTTCGGGCTCAGCGGCGACTGGAAATGACGTCCCGCCTTGTGCCGGCCTCGCCTTCGTGCGAGAAAGGAGCGTGAACAGCCTGAAGAGGTCGGTGCTCCTCGCGGCCGCGGCGGCGCTCGCCGCGTCGCCCGTCCTGGCCCAGGTCGACCTGGAGCTGGCGGGCAACGCCCTCGCGCAGTATCCCTTCTTCGAGTTCGTGCGCGCGTTCAACGCCGACGCATCCGTGCAGATGGCCATCGATCCCACGCGCTTCCCCGCGGTGGTCGGCCAGACGTGCGACATCTTCGTGGTGAACGACAAGTCGGCGGCAGGCTGGGCCGCCGACCCGTCGCTCGTGGACGTGCGGCCGACGGGCCCGCAGACCGTGACCTTCGTGGCCGGCGGCATAGAGGACGACACCTTCACGATGGCGGGCCCCGGGCAGCTCCCGAGCTCCGCCGGGACCGTCGCCCTCGGCCGGGGCTACGACGTCGTCCTGGACTGCGACCAGAGCGGGACGCTCGGCCCGCCCGACTACATCGACGGGCGGGTGCCGGACCGCGGAGGGCTGTACGTGGTCCACGACATCACCACCCTCGGCCCCCTGTCCACCACTTCCGTCAACTACAACGTGACGGGCGTGCCCGTCGGCTTCGAGAGCGAGCGCACGTTCTACCCCACAGGCATCGGTTTCATGGGCCAGCTCCCGCTCGTGGTCATCAGCCACGGCAACGGGCACAACTACACCTGGTACGACTACCTGCAGCAGCACCTGGCGTCCTACGGCTACATCGTGATGAGCCACGAGAACAACACCGAGCCGGGGATCGAGGCCGCCTCCACCACCACCCTCACGCACACCGACGCCGTCATCGGCCAGCAGGGCACGATCGCGGGCGGCGTGCTGAACGGGCACATCGACGCCGCGCGGATCGTCTGGATCGGGCACAGCCGGGGAGGGGAGGGCGTGACCCGGGCCTTCGACCGGATCACCGACGTGCCGCCCTCGTACAACCCCGTTTTCTTCACCGCGGCGTCGATCCGCCTCATCTCCAGCATCGCGCCCACGGACTTCCTCGGGCCCAACAGCTCCAACCCGCACGGAGCGAACTACCACTTCATCTACGGGGCGGCGGACGGGGACGTGAACGGCGGGCCCACCAGCGACGTCGCGGACGCGTTCAACATCTTCGAGCGCGCCCTTGGCTTCCGCGACTCGCACTACCTCCAGGGCGTGGGCCACAACGAGTTCAACTGCTGCGGCGGCAACGACGCGACGGGGCCGAACCTCATCGGCCGCCCGGCCGCGCAGACGATCGCGAAGGGCTACTACCTGGCCGTGGTGAAGCGGTACCTGGAGGGCAGCGTGCCCTCCAAAGACTTCCTCTGGCGGCAGTACGAGCGGCTCCGCCCGATGGGCGCCCTGTCCACGGCGGTGGTGGACCTCGAGTACAAGGAGCCGCCCTCGACCGGGAAGTTCGTCATAGACGATTACCAGACCCAGCCCGCCATCGGCACCAGCAGCTCGGGCGGCACCGTGAGCGTCAACACGCTGAACAACGTCGAGGGCCTGCTCAACGACAACAACCTCACCTTCACCTGGCCGGCGGGCGACCCCATGAACGGCATGACACGCGCCCGCGGCAACGACGCCACCATGGGGACGGTCTTCGACACCGGCCCGGGCCCGCCGCGCAGGATGGAATGGAGCGTGGTGCCGGCCGGTCAGGACTTCTCGGGCATGGTGTACCTCTCCTTCCGGGCGTGCCAGGGCACCCGACACCCGCTGACCACCGCCAACCTGGGCGACACGGCGTGGTACGTCACGTTGCGCGACGCCGCGGGCCACACCAGCGGCCGCGTCCGCTTCGATGCCTACGGCGGGGGGATCGAGGAGCCGTACCAGCGCTCCGGCTCCGGCACAGGCGTGGGGTGGCAGAACGAGTTCGAGACGATCCGGGTCCGCCTGACGGACTTCCTCACCAACGGGTCGCCCCTGGACCTGAGCCAGATCGTCGCCGTACGGCTCACGTGGCGCAACGGCAGTTCCATCATCGCCGAGCGCGTCGGCTTCGACGACCTGGAGGTCACCAGCGACCCATGACGAGCCTGAGGTCGTTCGCGCTCGTGGCGCTCCCGGCCCTGTGCGGGGCCGTGGCATCGGCGGGCGTTCCGCCCGTCCCCGCCACTCCGGCGGGTGTGGAGGATGTGGTCTACGCGGCCCCCTTCGTCCTCGAGCAGGGCTACGTCTCCGACTGGCGGCTGGAGAGGCCGCTGGTCACCCGCGGCCATCTCGTCGTGCTCCGGGTGGCGCCCGACCTCGTCTACCCCCGGCAGACCGCCGAGCCCATCCTCTACGCGGGCGAGCAGACGGTGGAGCGGCTGAACGTCGGGTATCCGTCCGGGTACGTCGTCGCCATCGTGCCGGGGACCGCGGACCTCGCCCGGGTCCCGATATGGTTCGGCACGCCGGGGCTGCCCGAGTCCGTGGACGCGGGGACGGTGCGCGCGGAGCGGTCGCGGGCAGAAGCGTCGGGGATCGCGCCGGTCCCGCCCGACCGGATCCGGTCGGTGCTCCGCAAGCCGCTCGCGGTCGCCGACAAGTCGGCGCTGCTGCGCGAGGCGGGTGCCCTCGTCCAGCTCTACGCCCCGGACGAGTCCGAGCGCGCCGTGATCCTCACCCAGAAGGGCCGCTAAGCGCGCCGCGGTCGTCCGCGGTCAGCGACGGAAGACCAGGCTCAGCAGCAGGCGCGACGACGACAGGTCCACCTGGAACGGCTGGAGCGCCAGCTCCGACTCGATCCGGGAAAGCGGCGCGTCGAGCAGTATCTCGTCCGCGTTCACGACCCGCGTCACCCGCGGCTGGAACGTCTCCGAGGCGTGCGTGTAGCGGTAGCCCAGGCGCAGCCGCCAGGACGCGCCCAGCGCCACGTCCACCTCCGCGCCGGCGTGGAAGGCCCCGGTCGTCGACGGGTCGAGCGCCGCCTCCACCTCGAACTCCTGCGTGAAGAAGGTGGAGTGCCCGCCCAGGTGGAGCGTCGTGAAGCCCAGGCGGCGCACCTCGCCGGACGCCCTCACCAGCGCCCCGCCCGCGGAGAGGCCGCCGCCCACGCGCCGGCCCTCCCACCGGCGCGAGACGCCCAGCGCGAAGGTGGTGACGCGGAGCTCGCCCTCGGTGTCCGGCCAGTCCAGGCTCTGCTCCACCTCGATCGTCTGGGGCTCGTTACTGGGCGGCGGCAGCGCTACGAACCGGACGGACCACGCGTACGGCGTGTTCACGCCGGAGAGGCTGCTCGAGGCGCGGCCGGCGGTGAGCCGGAAGTCCCAGCGGCCGTCGGGCGACCAGCCGACGCCGATCTCCCCGCCGATCGCCCCGTCGCCGCGCACCGTCAGCGATTGCCCGGCCGTGGTCTCCGCCGGCCGGCCGAAGTCGAACGTCGGCGAGTAGCGCGTCTGGTACGCCGTATCGAGGAGCGGATCGGTCCACGAGCCGCCAAGCCAGGCCTCGAAGTGGGACTGCCGGGCCACCGGCGGGGCTTCCTCCGCCGCGACCGACGCGGCGAGCAGCGCGAGAAGGGCGGCGGTTCTCCGCATCCGCGGGGCAGGTTAACATCAGCTCGCATGGAGGTTGGAATGACTCATCCCCGCAGGTTCATGGGTGCAGCGGTCGTGACCGTGACTTTCGCGGCGGGCCTCGCCCTGGCTCAGCCCGCGAGCTTCGAAGGGGTCGTCGCGTACAAGCTGACGGGCAAGGGCGCCGCGACCGAGATGACGCAGATGTACAAGGGCACGAAGAGCCGCACCGAGGTGACGAGCGGCGCGCAGTCCACGGCCATGATCATGGACGGCGCCACCGGCACCATGACGATCCTGATGCCCCCGCAGAAGCAGTACATGGTCATGGACATGAAGACGATGGGCCAGGGGCTCGGGGGTTTGCTCGGCAAGGGGAGCAAAGGCACCGGCGGCTCCGGCGCCGGGATGCCGGGCTCCATCCCGAAGATCACCGCCACCGGCCGCAAGGAGACGATCGCGGGCCACGAGTGCGAGTACTACGTGATGGGCGACAAGGGCGAGATGGAGGTCTGCTCCGCGAAGGGGCTGGGCATGTTCATGATGGGCCAGTCGCCCATGGGCGGCGCGCTCTCGTCGATGGCCTCGCTGGCCGCCATGGCTACCAACTCTGACGCGGCCAAGCTCTTTGCCGACGGGTTCTTCCCCTTGAAGGTGGTCAACACCGAGCACGGCAAGAAAGAGGTCGTGATGGAGGCCACCCGGGTGGAGAAGAAGACGCTCGAGGCCTCTCTCTTCGTGCCGCCCCCGGACTACAAAGAGATGAAGATGCCCAGCTTCGGCCGGTAGCTGCGCTCATGTCTTGCCGGGAGCGACGGGGATGATCGTCGGCCAGCGCGTACCGCGCCCCGACGCCCCGGACAAGGTCACGGGCGCGGCCCTCTACATCGAGGACCTGGACTTCGCGGGGTCGCTCGTGGGCCGCGTCCTGCGCTCGCCCCAGGCCCACGCGCGGATCGCGCGCCTGGACGTCTCCCGCGCCCGAACGCTTCCCGGCGTGAGCGCGGTCCTCACCGCGAAGGACATCCCCGGGAAGAACCTGATCCCGCTCATCCAGGCCGACTGGCCCGTGCTGGCCGCGGAGTTCGTGCGCCACGTCGGAGAGGGCGTGGCGCTCGTGGCCGCGGACAGCCGCGAGGCCGCCGAGGCGGCGCTGGCCGCGATCGTCGTGGACTACGAGCCCCTCGCCCCGCTCCTCGACATGGAGCAGGCGCTGCTCGCGGGCGAGGTCATGGCGCACTGGAAGATCCGGCGCGGCGAGGCCGCGGCCGCCCTCGCGCGCGGCGACGTCGTCGTCGTCGAGGGCACGTACCACACGCCGTACCAGGAGCACGCCTACATCGAGCCCAACGGGATGATCGGCGTCCCCGACGGCCAGGGCGGGGTCGTCGTCTACGGGTCGATGCAGTGCCCGTTCTACGTGCAGAAGGCCGTGGCCTCGGCGCTGGGCTGCGAGCTGAACAAGGCGCGCATCGTCCAGACCG